>JAFRGU010000249.1 GCA_017433675.1 Clostridia bacterium | reverse complement strand
TGCACCGTGCGATGTCGCGCTTGGTTTCGCTGATCTGCATGGTGTTCTGCAGCTGGCCTGTTGCAAGCTGGAAGCGAAGGCTGAACAGCTGGGCTTTCAGCTCTTTTACCTTTTCCTCCAGCTGCTCCTGGGTCATAGCAGTCAATTCGTTTGCCTTCATGCTTCTTCACCACCCGCTTCAGTCTTGGCTTCTGCAGCCTTCATGATAAACTTCGTCTTCAGCGGCAGCTTATGGCTGGCCAGGCGGAGCGCCTCGCGGGCCGTCTCCTCCGGTACGCCCTTGATTTCAAACAGGACGCGGCCGGGCTTCACCACGGCTACCCAGTACTCCGGCGCGCCTTTACCGGAACCCATGCGGGTTTCAGCAGGCTTGGCCGTGACGGGCTTATCGGGGAAAATCTTGATCCAGACTTGGCCGCCGCGCTTGGTGTATCGGGTCAGGGCGATACGGGCCGCCTCAATCTGCTGGCTGGTGATCCAGCAGGGTTCGCTGGCCTGCAGGCCGTAATCACCGTACGCCAGGAAATTACCGCGCTGGGCCTTGCCCTTCATGCGACCGCGGAAAACCTTGCGGCGCTTTACTCTCTTCGGCATCAGCATTGGTTACTTTCCCTCCTTCACTTTGGGGGCCTGTTTGGCCTTGGGCAGCACCTGTCCCTTGTAGATCCAGACTTTCACGCCCAGGCGGCCGTAGGTCGTCTTTGCTTCCGCAAAGCCATAGTCGATGTTGGCGCGCAGCGTCTGCAGGGGTGTGCTCCCCTCGTGGTAGCGCTCGGTCCGCGCGATATCCGCGCCGCCCAGGCGGCCGCCCACGGCGGTTTTGATTCCCTTGACGCCGGGAATCTTCATGGCCCGCTGCTGGCTCTGCTTCATGGCGCGGCGGAAGCTGATGCGCTTCTCCAGCTGCTGGGCGATATTCTCCGCCACCAGCTGCGCGTCCGCGTCGGGCTGCTTGATTTCCATCACGTTGATATGCGCCGGATGGCCCAGGAACTCGGTGATGGTCTTCTTCAGCTCTTCGATACCCGCGCCGCCGCGGCCGATGATCATGCCCGGCTTCGCCGTGAAGATATTCACTGTCATGGTCTGCGCGGTGCGCTCGATATCAATGTGAGAAATTCCGGTGGCATAGTACTTTTCCTTCAGCATCTGCCGAAGCTTGTAGTCTTCCACCAGATGATCTGCAAAATCCTTCTTCCCGGCGTACCAGCGGGTGCTCCAGTCATAGATGACACCAACGCGCGCGCCATGGGGATTTACCTTGTGACCCATGTTGAATCCTCCTTCGCCTTACTTCTGGTCAAGCACCACGCTGATATGGCTGGTGCGCTTGAGCATGGGAGACGCGCTGCCGCGGCTGCGGGCAACGTACCGCTTCAGGGTGGGGCCGGGATTGGCATACACCTCTGCGACGTAAAGGTTCTGGCGGTTCAACTCCTGGTTGTTCACCGCATTGGCGATGGCGCTGTTGATCAGCTTCATCACCACGGGGCTCGCGGCCTTGGGGGTGTACTGCAGAATGGCCAGAGCTTCGTCCACGTCCTTACCGCGGATCAGATCGATCACGATCTTCACCTTCCGGGGAGAGATGCGAACGTACTTGGCGTGAGCCTGCGGCCGACGATCGGCATTCGCCTTGCGGGCCGCCGCTTTCTCCTTGCTACGGGTAGCCATGTTGTTTCAACTCCTCTCCTTATTTCCGATTGCTTCCCTTGTCGCCGGCATGGCCGCGGAAGGTGCGGGTGGGGGCGAACTCGCCCAGCTTATGACCCACCATGTCCTCCGTCACATAAACCGGAACATGTTTCCGGCCGTCATGTACGGCCACGGTGTGTCCCACAAAATCCGGGAAGATGGTGCTTGCGCGGCTCCAGGTCTTTACGACCGCTTTCTTTCCGGAATTGTTCATTTCCTGAATGCGCTTCATCAGCGCGGCCTCTACATAGGGGCCTTTCTTAATGGAACGGCTCATTTATTCTCCATAGCCTCCTTCCGCTTACTTCTTGCCGGCGCGCTTGACGATCATCTTGTTGGAATACTTCTTATGCTTCCGGGTCTTGTAACCCAGGGCCGGCTTGCCCCACGGGGTCACAGGAGCGGGCATACCCACGGGGCTCTTGCCTTCGCCGCCGCCATGGGGGTGATCGTTCGGGTTCATAACCACGCCGCGGACGGTGGGCCGCACGCCCATGTGACGGACACGGCCTGCCTTGCCCAGACGGACGTTCTCATGATCCGTGTTGCCCACGGTTCCGATGGTGGCTCTGGCGTTCAGCGGCAGCTTCCGCATTTCACCGCTGGGCAGGCGGACCTGCGCATAGCCGTTTTCCTTCGCCATCAGCTGGGCGCTCATGCCGGCGCTGCGAACCAGCTGTCCGCCGCGGCCGGGCTTGATCTCCAGATTGTGGATCAGGGTGCCGACGGGGATGTTGCTGATCGGCAGCGCATTGCCGGGCTTGATATCCGCGCTGTCGCTGGAGATCACGGTATCGCCGACCTTCAGGCCCAGCGGGGCCAGAATGTAGCGCTTCTCGCCGTCAGCGTAGAACAGCAGGGCGATAAATGCGCTGCGGTTCGGGTCATACTCGATGGCATTCACCTTGGCGGGAATGTCGATCTTGTCCCGCTTGAAATCGATGATGCGGTACTTAACTTTGTTGCCGCCGCCCTGATGCCGGACGGTGATCTTGCCCTGGTTGTTACGGCCGGCGTTCTTCTTCAGGTACTCCGTGAGGCTCTTCTCAGGCTGCTTCTTCGTGATTTCCTCATAGGTCAGAACCGACATGAAGCGCCGGGCGGGCGAAGTCGGCTTGTAAACTCGAATAGCCATGTTTTCGTCTCCTCCCTGCTGTAATTAGGCCATGCCTTCGAAGAACTTGATGGGCTTCGAGTCCTTCTTCAGGGTCACATAGGCCTTCTTGGTTTCGGGCGTCCTGCCCTGGGTACGTCCCTGGCGCTTCATCTTGCCGATGGTCCGCAGGGTGTTTACCTTGTCCACCTTCACGCCGTCGTCCGCGAAAACGGTTTCGATCGCTTCCTTGATCTCGGCCTTGTTGGCGTGAATATCCACTTCGAAGATATAGCGCTTGTCCGCGAAGCCCTCGTACGCCTTTTCGGTGAGGATGGGCCGCTTGATAATATCATAGGCGTTCTTCATTACGCGTACACCTCCTCGACGGATTCCTTGGCGGCCTTGGTCAGAATCACCTTGTCCGCGTTCAGGATGTCATACACATTCAGGGTGTTGACGTAGGTGGTCTTCGCTTCAGCCAGATTGGCGGTGGCGCGGACCACATTCTCGTCCTTCTCGGGAAGCACGACGAGGGCTTTTTTGTCAGCCTTCAGATTTTTCAGGGCCTGGGCCATCAGCTTCGTCTTGGCTTCCTTCAGGTTCAGGGCGTCCACCACGATGATTCCGCCCTCGTTCAGCTTCGCGGTCATGGCGCTCTTAAAGGCCAGGCGGCGAACCTTCTTATTCACGGCGATCACATAATCCCGGGGCTTCGGGGCAAACACCACGCCGCCATGTTTGAACTGGGGAGCGCGGTTGCCATGGTGCCGGGCATTGCCGGTGCCCTTCTGACGGTAGATTTTCCGGCCGCCGCCGCGGACCTGTCCGCGGGTCAGGGCGCTCTGGGTGCCCTGGCGCTGGGCTGCCAGGTAAGAGCGGACCACCAGGTGCATTGCGGCTTCGTTGATGGGAGCGGCGAAGATCTCGTCGCTCAGCTCCACCTCGCCGATGGTTGCTCCTTCCATATTATACAGAGCAGTCTTAGCCATTGTTCTAACTCCTTCCTTCCGGTTACGCCTTCACGGTGTCACGGATCAGCAGCAGGCCTTCGTTGGGGCCGGGCACAGCGCCCTTGACCAGCAGGAGGTTCCGTTCCGCGTCCACCTGAACGACTTCCAGATTCTGCACCGTCACACGCTCAACACCGTACTGGCCGGCCATATGCTTGTTCTTGAACACCCGGCTGGGGTCAGAGTTCGCGCTCAGGGAACCCACGCCGCGGTGATACTTGGAGCCGTGTGCCATCGGACCGGTGTGCTGGTTCCAGCGCTGAATCGCGCCGGTGTAGCCATGGCCCTTGCTGGTGCCGGTAATATCGATCTTGTCGCCGCTGGCGAACTGATCGCACTTCAGGACATCGCCCACTTTGTATCCGCTGCAGTCGTCAAACCGGAATTCACGGAGTGTGCGCTTTGCTTCCACGCCCGCCTTCTTGTAATGGCCGAGGGTCGGCTTGTTCAGCAGCTTCTTGGCCCGGTTCTCGGTCAGATCACCGAAACCAACCTGCACGGCTTCATAGCCGTCGCTTTCCTTGTTCTTGGTCTGCACTACGGTGCAGGGGCCCGCTTCAATCACGGTGACCGGGATCAGGCGTCCGTCTTCCGCGAAGACCTGCGTCATGCCGATCTTTTTGCCCACGATCGCTTTCTTCATCTTCTCTTTCCTCCCGCTTACAGCTTCATTTCGATTTCGACACCAGCAGGAAGATCCAGCTTCATCATGGCGTCCACCGTTTTGGGATTCGGGTTATTGATGTCGATCAGGCGCTTGTGCGTCCGGCGTTCGAACTGCTCACGGCTGTCCTTGTACTTGTGGACCGCGCGGAGGATGGTCACGACCTCGCGCTCGGTGGGCAGCGGGATGGGTCCGGAGACACGGGCACCCGTGCGCTTCGCGGTCTCAACGATCCGCTCGGCACTCTGATCGATCAGTTTGTGCTCGTAGCTCTTCAGCTTGATACGAATTTTCTGGTTGGCCATACCTGTTAACCTCCTTGATTTCGTTCTCGTTTTTTTCACCGTCCGGGAAATCGCTCGCAGGTGCGCTTCCGTTTCCGGCTTTTCCGAGTCCGTCGCCCGATTGACGGGCTGGTCCAGGATAATTACCCGCCTGGCCTGGCGGCAACTTACCCCTTCATCCCTACACAGACAACAGTCGCATTATACACGAGTCCCGATATCAAATCAAGAGGGAAATCCGGTTTTTTTGAAAAAAATATGTCTGATTTTCGATATTTCGCAGTGCTCTTTCGCTTGTTTCTGGGGCATCCCCGGCTTTTTATATGAACACACCTTCCGGTGTGTCTGTCAAAGGCCTGTTTTTCGCTCTTCCGCATTCATTTGTCTGAACATAAAAAAAGGGAAAACCCCTGTTTCCTGTGATTTCACGGGCTTTCCCAGATCAATACCATGAACACTTCTTCCTGTGTGCCTATTCTTCCATTTCCGTCCAGGCATCGTACAGTCGCTCTATTTCCGCTTTCTTTTCGTGATATTCCTTCGTCAGCCGGGCTGCCTCATCCGGATTCTGCCAGGTTTCCGGCTGTGCCAGACGGGCTTCCAGCCCGGCCGCCTGCGTCTCCGCCTCGGCAATCTGCTTCTCCAGCGTTTTCAGTTTTTCCTGTTCTTCCTTCAGCCGCCGCTGCTCCTCCCGGCTTTTTTTCTTTTCCTTGTCCGCCGCGGTTTTTGTCATCTGGGGCAGATCCCCGTCCGGAGCCTGATCCCGGCTGACCTTGGCAAAGTAGTCGTCATAATTGCCCAGGTATTCTTTGATCCGGCCCTCTTCCAGCGCCCAGATCTTTGTCGCGAAGCGGTTAATGAAATACCGGTCATGGCTGATGGAGATGATTGTACCGTCAAATCCTTCCAGCGCCTCCTCCAGCACTTCCCGGCTGTCCATATCCAGATGGTTGGTGGGTTCATCCAGCAGCAGCACATTGTCCTTCCGAAGCATCAGCTCCGTCAGCGCTACTCTTCCCTTCTCACCGCCGGAAAGGGTGGCAATGGGGCTGAAGACCTCGTCTCCGGTAAACAGGAACTGCCCCAGCGCGCCGCGAACCTCGTACTGCTCCAGCCGGGGGAACCGGTCCCACACTTCATCCAGGATGGATTTGGCGTCATCGAGTCCCGCCTGGTGCTGATCATAATACCCGATATCCACGCCGGCCCCCCAGCGGATCATTCCCGCATCCGGTTTCTCCTGGGCAATCAGGCATTTGAACAGGGTACTTTTTCCGGTCCCGTTGTCCCCAATCAGGGCAATCCGCTCCCCGGCACGGACATGAAGCTTCAGTTCTGAAAAAAGCGGAACGTCTCCATAGCCTTTCCGCAGCCCCTCCGTTACCAGAACGTCCTCGCCGGTGCGGCGGCGCGTTTCAAAATGAAAGTGGATTTCTCCTTCCTCCTGGGGCTTTTCGAGCCGCTCGATCTTCTCCAGGCGCTTCTCCCTGCTTTCCGCCGCCTTGATGCTCTTCTCCCGGTTGAACCGGCGGTAGGTGGCGATAATGGCCTCCTCCCGGGCAATCTCCTTTTGCTGCAGGGTCCAGGCCTTCATACGGATCTCATAGACCGCTGTCCGCTTTTCCAGGTATTCCGTGTAATTGCCGCTGTAGGTTTCGATATTTCCCGTCAGCAGCTCCGCCATCCGGTTGCAGACATGATCCATGAAAGCCCGGTCATGGCTGATGACCAGCACGGCTCCCTTCCAGTCCCGGAGATAATTCTCCAGCCAGGCGATACTCTTCAGATCCAGATGGTTTGTAGGCTCATCCAGCAGCAGCAGATCCGGATCCGACAGCAGCATCTTTCCCAGCGCCAGCCGGGTCCGTTCTCCGCCGGAAAGAATGGAAACCGGCTGATCCTGATATTTCCGAAGATCCAGTCCGGCCAGGACCCCCTGCACGGAAGACCGCCAGCCATATCCGTTCCCGTTCTCAAAGCTCCGGGTCAGGGAATCGTATTTCCCGCCCAGCTGCCGCAGGCGCTCCGGATCCCCGGCCGCCTCCGCCATCTGCTGTTCCGTCGCCCGCATTTCATTTTCCAGGGCGACAATCGGGTCGAAGACCCGTTCCAGGGTCCGCTGCACGGTATCCTCGGGAATCAGCGCAGCCTGCTGAGCCAGGTATCCGATCTTCAGCCCTTTCTGAATGGAGAGGCTGCCGCCGTCAGCCGTTTCCTCTCCCGCGATGATCTTCATCAGGGTGCTCTTTCCGCTGCCGTTGACCCCGACCAGTCCCATCCGCTCTCCTTCCTGCAGGGTCAGAGAGGCGTCTCTGAGCACTTCATGGGTGCCGAAGCTTTTCTGAATACCCTGTAAGGACAGGATGATCATGTCTTCATTTCTCCCTTATCGTATAGACCGGCCCCGTCGTATCCCGCAGGGCCACATCCAGTGTCATATCCCTTCCGGGAAGAATGCCCTCGGTCGCCAGCGCTTCCCGGCTGACGCGCATCGCCAGCTCCGGGGTATTGTTTTCACCGCTCAGATGCCCCAGCAGCACGGTTCCCGTTCCGGCGGCCACCAGCGAAATCAGGGCCCGGGCACAGATCTCATTGCTCAGGTGCCCCCGGTCTCCCAGAATCCGGGCCTTCAGCACCGTGTTGTAGTGCGGATTCATCCGCAGCATTTCCGGATCATGATTGCTTTCCAGCAGGATCAGGCTGCTCCCGGCAATCTGGTCGTACACCTCCCGGGAAAAATGCCCCAGATCTGTCGCGGTGGAAACGCTGAGGCTCCCGCCATACAGCCGGAACCCCACCGGATCCGCTGCGTCATGCGGGATCCCGAAGGGAACCACGCCGATATCTCCGAGCCAGAAATCTCTCCCCGCATAGAATTCCCGGCGCAGATGTCCCGGGATCTTCCCGATTTTCCCCTCCATGGCCATCCATGTCCCGGGAGTTGCATAAACCGGCAAAGAAAAACGCCGGGCCAGCACCCCCACGCCCGCGATATGATCACTGTGCTCATGGGTGACAAGGATGCCGCTGAGCGTTTCCGGCGCCACGCCGATGGACCGCAGCGCCTCCTCGATCGGTCTTCCCGGTTTTCCTGCGTCAATCAGCAGCCGTGTGTTGCCGTACTGGCAGAACAGCGCGTTGCCGCTGGATCCGGAAAACAGCGGGCAGAAATACATCTCCATCTTGATTAAAATCCTTCTTGCTCAATGGGAACCTGCTCCGTCCCGTTTCACTCAGAGATCCAGATGCTTGGCCACTCTCTCCGCCGGCGGCGGGGGTGTCATATAATCCGGCCCGAACAGGATGGTCAGCACTTCGTCATACCGTTTCGGAATCAGCGCCTGCACGTTCTCAAACGGCGCCTTGATTTTCTCCGCGAACTGCTCCGGATGCCACACATGGGTCATCAGCTCGAAGGCGCCGTTGCTCATGTGCAGGTCATTCCCTTCCTTCACCTTCGTGGAAACCTGCTCATACCGTTTTGCCTTCCAGCTGTAGGAGAAGGGCAGCCCGATCAGGTGGGTTACCCGCAGCAGAATCCGGTTTTTCAGTCCGAACCGGGAATAATCCACGTTTTTCTTCATCATGCCCTGAAGCAGATGCAGATGCAGCAGGTGCAGCTTTCGCCGCCACCCTTCCGGGGGAAGAGGATCCAGAATAAACAGATCCGTAAAAGCGGCTGCCTTGTCGGGATCCCGGTTCATGACCCGGGGCGTCCAGGTATCCAGGTAGGTCAGCTCAAAGCGGCTGTCACATTCCTCAGGGTACACCTTCCGCAGCTTTGAAAACTCCTCCCGGGTCAGCAGCAGGTCCACATCATCGTCCCAGGGAATAAAACCCTGATGCCGGACCGCTCCCAGCAGTGTCCCGCACATCAGATTGTACTCGATGCCGTGCCGTTCGCAAACGGACACGATATCCCGCAGCTGTTCCAGGAGCTCCTCATGGATTTCCTGCAGTGTCAGTTCCTTTTTCATCTGGTTTTCTCACCTGATATTTCTTCTGCCTTCGCGGCAATCGCCGCAGCGTCCATTCCGTAGAGCTGCCGCAGATAGGCCTGATTGCCCACCACCGCGGTAAATCTGTCCTGCAGCCCCATCCGGTGCACCCGGCAGGAAGCCCCTGCTTCCGCGATCACCTCGCAGACTGCGCTCCCGAATCCGCCCACCACCGTATGCTCTTCCACGGTCACCAGATCCGTGTACCGCCCGGCCAGCGCCAGAATGCGCTCCCGGTCGATGGGCTTCAGACACGGAAAGCTCCATATCGCCGCGCTGATCTG
>JAFRGU010000248.1 GCA_017433675.1 Clostridia bacterium | reverse complement strand
ATCATTTCCTATAATCTGATCGGCAGCATCTTCCGGGGAATCGGTGACTCAAAAACGCCCCTGATGACGGTTTTAATCGCATGCGTCTGCAATATTGCCGGTGATCTGCTGCTTGTGGCTGTGTTCAGAATGGGAACTGCCGGAGCAGCGTTTGCAACCGTTGCAGCGCAAATGGTCAGCGTGATCGTTTCATTGCTGATCCTTCGCAGAAGAGGATTGCCTTTTCAGGTGAAACGTTCCGATCTGTGCTTTGACGGCAGCATCATTCGGAAAGTGACTGCGCTGGGAGTTCCTATCGCATTGCAGGATTTTCTGGTTGGCATTTCCTTCCTGGTACTGCTGGCCATTGTAAACGGGCTCGGGCTTGTTGCTTCCGCCGGTATCGGAGTGGCAGAAAAGGTGTGCGGATTTATCATGCTCATTCCTGCTGCCTTTATGCAGGCGATGGCGGCTTTTGTTGCTCAGAATATCGGCGCAGGGAAATATCGCCGGGCGAAGAAAGCACTGATATACGCAATCGCGGTTTCAACAATGCTGGCGATTGTCATGTTTGCGGTTACATTCTGGAGGGGAGATCTGCTATCGGGTATTTTTGCGAATGATCCGGAAGTGATCCACGCATCTGCTGATTATTTGAAGGCATATGCGATTGACTGTCTGCTGACCTGCTTCCTGTTCTGCTTTATCGGCTTTTTCAATGGCCTGGGGATGACACGGTTTGTGATGATTCAGGGGATTATCGGAGCCTTCCTGGTTCGCATTCCGGTCGCATTTCTGATGAGCAGGCAGGTGCCTGTCTCCCTGTTTCATGTTGGCCTGGCAACACCCTGTTCCACCATATTACAGGTTGTTCTGTGCCTGATATGGTTCAGGCTGGCGAATGGGAAATATGCTGAAAAAGAATCAGAGGGGCTTTCCGGTTGTCAAGCAGCAAACAGCAAATGAGTCAAATAATCCTCTGCTGTCTTTGCAAGTCTGCCTATTTACCATGAAGCGTTCATTCAACACTGACCGATGTTTCCATTTCCAGGGAACTGAAGGATTCCTTTGTGATTCGCCGGTGGGATCAGGAGATTATCATTCAGGATGGCAGACTGCTGAACCGTGAGCTTTTGTCCAGCGGTACGGCAGAAGGTATTGATCTCGCTGTCTTCCTCGCATCCATGATGTTCGGCGGAAACTGCTTCTATTACTGTGATGAACACTTTTCCTATATTCAGAGCGACCTTGAAAAGCGTATCTTCGGTCTGATGGTTGAGCGTTTGGGACAAGGCGGACAACTTATCTTTTCAGACATTCTTACAGAGTGTGAAAGAATCAGGCCATCTCCGGGAAGGCAAAAATATGCCCTCCCGCTTTTTGCGGGAGGGAGTGGTGACTGCCGGTTGATACGAAAACAAACAGGGATGGAATCATCTGCCTCGAACAGATGGAAACGACTGCGAGGGATGAAACGGACACTTCCTGCTTTATTTGCTGCTTGCAAAAGAAGCAGAAGATATGATATAATTTACTTTGGTGCGCCGGGCGCATCAGAAGGATTTGCGCGAAAGACGCAGGAGGGTTTGAAATCGCATGAGCTATACCTATGAGAAAATTTCCAGCAACAAAGCGAAGCTGAGCTTTGTTTTCCCCGCCGAGCAGTTCGACGAGGCGATGACAAAGGCTTTTCAGAAGATGCGGAAGAGCATCAATATCCCCGGATTCCGCAAGGGCAAGGCGCCCCGGAGCATGATCGTCTCCATGTACGGCGAGGGGATTTTCTATGACGAAGCGGTGAACCTGCTGTTCCCCGACGAATACGAAGCGGCCGTGAAGGAGTTCGATCTGCATCCCGTGGATCAGCCTGAATTCAATCTCGAGGAGATCGGGAGCGGCAAGGACCTGAAGTTCAACGTCGAAGTGTTCGTGCGGCCGGACGTGGAGCTGGGCGAATACAAGGGACTGGCCGTCGAGATCGCGCAGCAGGAAGTGACGGACGAGGCCATCGACGCCGAGATCGAGAAGGACCGGGAAAAGGCCAGCCGGACCATCGACATTGAAGACCGGCCGATCCAGGACGGGGACATCGTGAACCTGGACTATGCGGGCACCGTGGACGGCGTCGCCTTCGAGGGCGGCACTGCCGAAAAGCAGACCCTGACCATCGGCAGCGGCCGGTTCATCCCCGGATTCGAAGAGCAGATGATCGGCATGAGCATCGATGAGGAGAAGGACCTGAACGTGACCTTCCCGGATCCCTACCAGAGCCAGGAGCTGGCCGGCAAGGAAGCCGTGTTCCACGTGAAGGTGAACGGCATCCAGATGGTCGAGCGGCCGGAGCTGGATGACGACTTCGCCCAGGACATCAGCGACTTCGACACTTTCGCCGACTACAAGGCGGACGTGGTCAAGAAGCTGACCGAGCGCGTGAAGAAGAACAACGAGAACATGGCCAAGAACGCCCTGGTGGACAAGGCCGTCGAGAACGCGAAGGTGGACATCCCCCAGGCGATGATCGACCGGCAGAGCGACTACATGATCCAGGAAATGGAGATGCAGAGCGCGTACCAGGGATTCCGGCTGGACGACTACCTGAAGTACATGGGCATGACCCGGGAAGCCCTGAAGGCCCAGAATGAGGGCGAGGCGACCCGCCGCGTGAAGAACGAGCTGGTGATCGACGCGATCCGCAAGGCGGAAGGTATCGAGCCCACGGAAGAGGACATTGAAAAGCAGATCGCCGAGCAGGCGGAGCGGTACGGCCAGGACGTCGAGGACTTCAAGAAGAACCTGACCGACGAGCAGCGGGCATATCTGAAGGACGACGCCGCGATCGCGAAGGTGCTGGATCTGATGATGGAAAGCGCCACAATCACCGCGAAGGCGCCCGAAGCCGAAGAAAAGAAGACTGAGGAAGCCGCTGCCGAAGAAGCTGCGGAAGCCGAAGAGAAGTAATAAGTCATTTCCAATAAAATGAACGCCTGTCCCGGAAACGGGGCGGGTCCTGAACGAGAGAATGGCGCCGAAGGGGCGCCATTCTCAAAATAGGAGGAAAAATGCCGACTGTACCTTTTGTGATCGAACAGACGAACCGGGGCGAACGCTCCTATGATATCTACTCCCGGCTGCTGAAGGACCGGATCGTCTTCCTGGGCGGGGAGATCGACGACGTGACCGCGAACCTGGTGGTGGCGCAGATGCTCTTCCTGGAAATGGAGGACCCGGACGCGGACATCAACCTTTACATCAACAGCCCCGGCGGATCCGTGACAGCGGGCATGGCGATCTACGACACGATGCAGTACATCAAGCCCCAGGTCCGCACCGTGTGCATCGGAATGGCGGCCAGCATGGGCGCCTTCCTGCTGATGGCAGGCGCGAAGGGCAAGCGGCTGGCCCTGCCCAACGCAGAGGTCATGATTCACCAGCCGCTGGGCGGCGCCCAGGGACAGGCCACGGACGTCGCCATCCGGGCGGAATGGCTGATGAAGACCAAGGAAAAAATGACGCGGATGATGGCGGAAATGACGGGGCAGGATCTGGAAAAGGTGAAGGCCGACGTCGAGCGGGACTATTTCATGAGCGCGGAGGAAGCGCTGAACTACCACATCATCGACGAGATCTATCAGCCCCGGAAATAAAACCGAAACGAGAGGGAACACCCGAAAGGAAGCAGGATGGCAAACTACGGAAAGAACAATCAGACACCCCGCTGCAGCTTCTGCGGAAAGAGCTCGGACCTGGTGGAACGGCTGGTGGCCGGGCCGGGCGTCTATATCTGCAACGAATGCATCGAGCTTTGCAACAACATCCTCGATGAAGAATACGGATACAGCGAAGCCGGGGATCAGACCCGGACGCCCGGGAAACGCCGGAAGGACACGGCGGAGCCGGCGCGGCTGGCGCTGCCCGCCGAGATGAAGCAGGTGCTGGACGATTACGTGATCGGACAGGAACGGGCGAAACGGGCCATGTGCGTGGCGGTGTACAACCACTACAAACGGATCAACCATCAGGCCAAGGCCGGCGAGGTCGAGCTGCAGAAGAGCAACATCCTGATGGTCGGGCCGACCGGATCGGGCAAAACCTATCTGGCCCAGACGCTGGCGAAGATCCTGAACGTGCCGTTCGCGATCGCCGACGCCACAAGCGTGACAGAGGCAGGGTATGTGGGCGACGACGTGGAGACCATCCTGCTGCGGCTGATTCAGGCGGCGGACTGGGACATCGAGAAAGCGCAGCGGGGCATCGTCTACATCGACGAGATTGACAAAATCGCCCGGAAGGGTGAAAACATGAGCATTACCCGCGACGTGAGCGGCGAGGGCGTTCAGCAGGCGCTGCTGAAGATCCTGGAGGGAACCGTCGCCTCCGTGCCGCCCCAGGGCGGACGGAAGCATCCGCATCAGGAAATGCTGCAGATCGACACGACAAATATCCTGTTTATCTGCGGTGGCGCTTTCGACGGCCTGGTGCCGATCATCGAAAACCGGATCGGGAAGAAGGTACTGGGCTTCGGCGCCGAGGTGCAGAGCGCCCGGGATCCCGAGCGGATGGACGCCCTGAAGGAAGTGCGGCCGGAGGATCTGACAAAATACGGGCTGATTCCCGAGTTCGTCGGACGGCTGCCGGTGGTGGTCACCCTGGATCCGCTGGACGAGGACGCGCTGATCCGCATCCTGCAGGAGCCGAAAAACGCGCTGTGCAAGCAGTATATCCGGCTGCTGGAGCTGGACGGAATCCAGCTGACCTTTGAGGAAGAAGCCGTGCGGGAGATTGCCCGGCAGGCCATCGCCCGGAAATGCGGCGCCCGCGGGCTGAGAGCCATCATCGAGGACTGCATGCTGGACACCATGTTTGAGCTGCCCGGAATGACGGAAGTGAACGGCTGCGTGATCGACAGGGATGCTGTGACCGGCGGGAAACCGAAGCTGACCAACGGCCCCCGGCGGCGCGCCCTGAAGCACGGGGAAAAGAGCCGGATGCTGCCCCCGGACAGCGAGGTTTCCTGACCGTCATGATCCCATTAACGCCCTGGCCATCGCAGCATGCTGACGACCGGGGATCTCTTTATCTCAGGAAATATTCCGGGAAACAGGAATGAAGCTGAATCGCTGAAGATCAAGGCAAACAGAAGGAGGAAGCATGGCGAATCCAAAGACAATGGAGTTGCCTGTACTGCCCCTGCGGGGGATGCTGGTTTTTCCCGGCACAGTACTTCATTTTGATATCGCAAGACCCAGAAGCATCGCAGCGCTGGAGCAGTGCATGACGGGCAAGCAGAAGCTGCTGCTGCTGACCCAGAAGCGGGAGGAGGACGAGGAGCCGAAGCCCGAAGACCTGTACATGGTGGGAACCGTGGTGAACGTGCGGCAGGTGATGAACCTGCCGGGCGAAAACATCCGGGTGCTGGTGGAGGGCGAGGTCCGCGCCCTGGTCCAGAACTTCCAGGAGAAGGAAAACTACCTGCAGGCGACCGTCCAGATCAGCAAGGACCGGATCGTCCGCAGCAACGAGGGGAAGGCCATGGTCCGCACGGCCCAGGACCTTTTCGAGGAGTACGCGAAATCCAGCCAGAGGATCAGCCAGGACATGGTGGAAGGGCTGCGGACCCTCGAGAAGCCCGGGGAAATCGCGGACCTGCTGGCGGCCCACATCCTGCAGAAATGGCAGGAAAAACAGGAGATGCTCAGCGAGCTGGATCCGCTGAAACGGCTGGAGAAGGTTTGCGGCGTGCTGGTCCGGGAGACGGATCTGGCGGATACCGAAAAGGAAATCCAGAGCCGAATCCGCAAATCCGTGGAGCGGAACCAGAAGGACTACTACCTGCGGGAGCAGCTGCGGGCCATCCAGAATGAACTGGGCGAAGAAGAAGAGGGAGACGAGCACGGATACCGGAAGCGGATGGAGGAAACGCCGCTGAACGAAGAAGCCCGGGCCAAATGCGAAAAAGAGATCGACCGGATGAGCCGGATCGCGCCCGGAAGCCCGGAATACATCGTCTCCGAGACCTATATCGACTGGATCCTGGACATGCCCTGGGGCAAGGAAACGGAGGACAATCTGGACCTGGCGCGGGCCCGGGAAATCCTGGACCGTGAGCATTACGGGCTGGACAAGGTGAAGGAACGGATTATCGAATACCTGGCTGTTCTGCGGATGAAGAAGAACATGAAGGGGCCGATCCTCTGCTTTGTGGGGCCTCCCGGCGTGGGCAAGACCAGCATTGTGAAGGCCATTGCCGAGGCCGTGGACCGGAAATTCGTGCGCATGAGCCTGGGCGGCGTCCGGGACGAAGCGGAAATCCGCGGACACCGGAAGACTTACATCGGATCCATGCCCGGAAGAATCATCACCGGCATGAAGCAGGCGGGGAGCATGAATCCGGTCTTCCTGTTCGACGAGATTGACAAGATGGCCAGCGATTTCCGGGGAGATCCGGCCAGCGCCATGCTGGAGGTGCTGGACGCGGAGCAGAACAACGCCTTCCGGGATCACTATATGGAAATCCCCTTCGACCTGAGCAAGGTGATGTTCATCACCACGGCGAACAGCCGGGAGACGATTCCGGAACCGCTGCTGGACCGGATGGAGATCATCGAGGTACCCAGCTATACAGAGGAAGAGAAGCTGCAGATCCTGAAGCGGCATCTGATGCCCAAGCAGCTGGCGGAGCACGGCATGGCGCCGGGGACCGTGACGATGGACGAAGAGATCATGCGGAGCATGATCGAGGGCTATACCCGGGAAGCCGGGGTCCGAACCCTTGAGCGGACGGCCGCGAAAATCTGCCGGAAGGCGGCGGTATACCTCCTGGAGAATGAGGCGGAAAGCGTCCACGTGGACGCTGAAAGGCTGCACGCATTTCTGGGTGCAGTGCGGTACACCCGGGAGCCGCTGGAGCAGGAAGCGCGGGTCGGCATCGTCAACGGCCTGGCCTGGACCAGCGTCGGCGGAGAAACCCTGGAGGTGGAGTGCATCCCCATGCCGGGGAAGGGCAACCTGAAGCTGACCGGCCAGCTGGGCGACGTGATGAAGGAAAGCGCGGAAGCCGCCTTCAGCTGGGTGCGGGCGCACAGCGGCGAGCTGGGGCTGGAGGAAGATTTCTATACGAAGACCGACATCCATGTGCACCTGCCTGAAGGCGCCGTGCCCAAAGACGGACCGAGCGCCGGCATCACCATGACGACCGCTTTTGTGAGCGCGCTGACCGGAAAGAAGGTGCGGCAGGACGTGGCCATGACCGGCGAGATGACCCTGCGCGGCCGGGTGCTGCCCATCGGCGGCCTGAAGGAGAAAACACTGGCGGCATACCGGGCCGGGATCCGGATACTGATTATTCCCAAAGAAAACCATAAGGACCTGGAGGAGATCCCTTCCTATGTGCTGGAGCACTTCGAGATCATCGAGGTGGAGGAGATCCAGCAGGTCCTGGATACCGCACTGGTGCAGGCATAATCCAATCAACAACCGGGGGCTTTCGGAAGCTTCCCCGGTTTTTTCGGGGGAAAAGATGGAAATCAAGACAGCCGAATTTGTGACTTCGCTGGCGGATTACGGGCCTTTCGAGGGCAGGGGACTGCCCCAGATCGCCGTGGTAGGCAAGAGCAACGTCGGAAAGAGCACGATGATCAACCGGCTCTGCCGGCGAAACCAGCTGGCCCGGACCTCCTCCACCCCGGGGAAAACCCGGCTGATCAACATTTTCCTGCTGAACGGCAGCTTTCACCTGGTCGATCTGCCGGGATACGGCTTCGCGAAGGTGGACAAGAAGGAAAAGCAGCGGTGGGGAACCATGATGCAGGATTACTTCACCCAGTCGGAGGAGCTGAAGCATGTGCTCTGCCTGGTGGATATCCGCCACGAACCGACTGCCGACGACATGACCATGAACCGGTTCCTGCGGGAGACGGGCATTCCCTTCACCGTGATCGCTACGAAAGCGGACAAGATCAGCCGGGGCGCCAGGAGCAAAAATCTGGCGCCCATCTGCCGGGCGCTGCTGGTTCAGCCCTGGGAGATCATCTGCTTCAGCGGGGAGGACGGAACCGGGCGGGATCAGGTGCTGGAAAAAATGAATGAAATCCTGATTCAGTAATTCTATTTTTCCTATTGCATAACGGGAACTTCAGTAGTATAATCACTGCGCCACAGGGAGGGCGGAAGCCCGGGAGAAAGGCAAATAGAAAGGGGAAAGGCGAAAAAGTGGAGGCCGAACCCAAATTAGATTGTTTTTCGACCCTTTTTATCCTGTTTTCCCGGAAATCATCGCTCTGATTTCAACGAAAGTGGGAGAAAACCCCAAAATGGTGCAGAGGAGGAAATCCTGATGACACTGATGAAATGTCCGCGTTGTGATCTGAACTACATTACCCCGGATCAGAAGTACTGCAAGGTCTGCCTGCGGGAAATGAAGGGGGAGGGCTCCACGGAGGAGGTCGAGCTCTGCAGCATCTGCAATGAAGCTCCGGCGCTGCCCGGGAAGGACGTTTGCCTGTTCTGCCTGCGGGAAATGAATAAGAGCAACAGCGACGAGACCGAAACGGAAGAGGACGGCGTGGACGCCAACAGCATCGGCGACATGGACGATGTGACGGACATGGATGAGATTATTCCGGACGAGGAGGAAAACATTCCCGGGCAGGAATATGGGGAGATCGAGCACGAACTGAGCCTGGAGGAGGTCCGCGAGGACGAGGAGCGCGAAGCGGACGACGAGGAAGAAGAGGAGACCTGAAGGAGATGAGCCTGTATGCCATAGGGGATCTGCATCTGCCGGGTGGACAGGAAAAGCCCATGGCGGTGTTCGGATCCCAGTGGGACAGGCATTTTCAGAAAATCGCAGAGAGCTGGCAGGCGCAGGTGCAGCCGGAAGATACGGTCCTGATTCCCGGGGATATCAGCTGGGCCATGACCCTGGAGGAGGCAATGCCCGACCTGCGGGCTATCGGCCGGATGCCGGGGAAAAAGATTCTGGTCCGGGGGAACCACGACTACTGGTGGGGAGGGATCGGCCGGGTCCGGGACGCGCTGCCGGAAGGGATGTATGCCCTGCAGCAGGACGCGCTGGATCTGGGAGATTTCGTGATCTGCGGAACGCGCGGATGGACCATCCCCACGGAGGAAAACCCACTGAGTCCTCCGGATGAAAAAATCTATCTGCGGGAGCTGGCCAGACTGGATCTGGCACTGGGGGCCGCCCGGCGGATCGCCCCGGAGAAACCGCTGGCGGTCATGCTGCATTATCCGCCCCTGTACCAGAACCTGCGGCACAGCGGGTTTACCGAGCGAATGGAACAGGCCGGCGTGCAGCTGTGCGTTTACGGCCACCTGCATGGCAGCGGAATTGCCGCGGGGTTCAGCGGAGAGCAGAACGGTATCCGATACGAACTGACATCCTGTGACAGCCAGGATTTCGCGGTCAGAAAGATTAACTTTTTATAACAATTCAAAATTTACGATTTCCAAAACCGGAGTTCACCGTCACATCCGTCACCATCGTCACATTTTCACGGCGT
>JAFRGU010000034.1 GCA_017433675.1 Clostridia bacterium | reverse complement strand
GGCTGGTTGGCTGCGGCGAGCTGAAAATCGGCTGAGCAGACTGATCTGAAAAGATCCAGTATAATTTCTCAAATCGAAACAGAACGGGTTGATTTTTCCAGTTGCATGTGATAAAATTCCGGCAAACAAACCGGAGGGCACATGCTCCGGAAGATAAAAGGAGGTTTCCTGGTAATGAAGAAACTGCTTGCGATCGTGCTGGCGGCGCTGATGGTATTCGGAATGATTTCGATGGTGTCCGCAGAAAAAGCGCCGGAAGAGTACAGCGGTGAGGTAACAATCTATTCCCCCCATGATTCCGATCCGCTGAACGCCGGCGTATCCGGATTCGAGGCGCTGTATCCGAACGTAAAAGTGAACGTCGTGGCCGACGGCACCGGCAACCTGCTGAACCGGATCAAGGCCGAGAGCGCGGCTCCCGAAGCCGACATCCTGTGGGGTGGCGGCGCCGATTCCCTGGCGGCTTACAAGGACTATTTCCAGCCCTACAAGCCCAGCTGCATCGATCTGATCGACCCCAGCCTGTATGATCCGGAGTGCCTGTGGATCGGCGAAAGCCCTCTGCCCATGGTTTTCCTGGTCAACACGGATCTGGTGGCGGAAGAAGACATCCCGAAGACCTGGAAGGATCTGGCTGATCCCAAGTGGGAAGGCAAGATCGCCATGGCCGATCCGTCTTCCTCCGGTTCCGCCTACACCCAGCTGAACACCATCCTGATGATCTACGGCCAAGTGGACGACGATTACGCTGCGGGCTGGGAGATGGTCAAGAGCATGATGAAGAACCTGGTGATCCAGAGCGGATCCTCCGGTGCCCACAAGAACGTGGACAGCGGCGAGTATCCAATCGGCATCACGCTGGAGAAGGCGGCCGTGCAGTATGACCTCGATGGCGGCCATCTGAAGATGATCTATCCGGAAGACGGCACTTCCGCCGTGCCGGACGGCATCGCCATCGTAAAGGACTGCAAGAACCTGGAGCTGGCTCAGCTGTTCGTCGAATACGCGCTGAGCGCGGACACGCAGGCAGCCCAGAACAAGGACTTCGGCCGGCGGCCCATCCGCAGCGACGTGACCCCCGTGGGCCTGAACCCGCTGGGAGACATCACCCTGATGAACTACAACTTCGACTATGCCGGCGCGAACAAGGCGGATATCGTCGAGAAGTGGCAGGATGCGGTGGTGGGCGACTAAGCGCCTGACGGCCTGATCGAAAGACAGGATTTGAAACATTCCCTGGAGAGGGGTGCTCCGGTGCACACACCGGGCGCCCCTTTCCCTGTTTATTCCATTATTCGTCACCGGGAGGATGGGTAACCATGAGTCATGCGGTCATTGTTGACCATGCGGTCAAAACCTATGGAGATTTTACGGCTGTGAACGGAATCAGCCTGACCATCAATCAGGGGGAATTCTTCACCCTGCTGGGGCCTTCAGGCTGCGGCAAGACAACACTTCTGCGCATGATTGCCGGATTCAACACCGTGGACGGCGGCGAGATCCGCTTTGATGATCAGGTCATCAATAATCTGCCGGCCCACAAGCGCGACATCGGCATGGTGTTCCAGAACTATGCGATATTTCCCCATCTGAACGTGGCCGATAACGTGGCTTACGGTCTGAAGGCCCGGCACGTGCCGAAAAATGAGATTTTCCCCCGGGTGGAAGAAGCGCTGAAGATGGTCCAGATCGATCAGCTGCAGAAGCGGCAGCCCAATGAGCTGAGCGGCGGCCAGCAGCAGCGCGTGGCGCTGGCCCGTGCCTTTGTGATTGAGCCCGGCGTGCTGCTGATGGACGAACCGCTGAGCAACCTGGACGCGAAGCTGCGGGTTCAGATGCGGACAACGATCAAAAAACTGCAGCGGCGGCTGGGAATCACGACGATCTATGTGACGCACGACCAGGAGGAAGCGCTGGCCATTTCGGACCGGATCGCCGTCATGAACCAGGGAAACATCATGCAGATCGGCACGCCGGAGGAAATCTACCGGAAGCCGGCCAATCCCTTTGTGGCGAATTTCATCGGCGTCAGTAACTTTATCGACTGCGAAGTCAGGCACCAGGACGGGACGGGCAGGCTGGATCTGCCGGGGGATTATACCCTGGAGATTCCGATGCGGAAGGCATACAACGGACCGGCGATTCTTTCCGCCCGGCCGGAGCAGCTTTTCTTCGATGAACAGGGGATTCCCGGGAAGATTACCCTGTCCATTTTCCTGGGGGATTTCATCCAGTACGAAGTGGAGCTGGTGAACGGCCAGACCATCGAACTGAATGAATACACGAAGGACGTGGATCTGATCCGGCACGACGGCGAAGAAGTCCGCATCAGCATGCAGCCGACCAAGGTCAGCCTGTATGAGAAGGAATCCAAGGAGGTGCTTTCATGCTGAAAGGCAGGAAGGGACAGCCTTTCTACAAGGATTTCTGGTTCTGGGTCAAGATCCTGATTTTTGTGGTTTTCCTGCTGTTCCTGGTTTATCCATTCTATACGCTGGTGATCAACAGCTTCTTCTCTACGAAGGCGGAGGGCGTCACGCTGTATAATTTCCAGCGGTTTTTCCAGAAAAAATACTACTACCAGGCGCTGGGCAACAGCCTGAAGATCAGCCTGATTCCGACGCTGCTAAGCATCCTTATCGGCGTGCCGATGGCCTATCTGATGACCCGGTTCAACATTGCCGGGAAGACCTTCTGGCACGTGCTGATCATCCTGAGCCTGATGTGTCCACCCTTCCTCGGGGCGTACAGCTGGATCATCCTCTTCGGCAACGCCGGAATCGTGACCAAATTTCTAACCGGTCTGTTCGGTTTCCAGATGCCGAGCATTTACGGTCAGGGGGGCATCTGCGCGGTGTTCACGCTGAAGCTGTTCCCTTACGTATATCTGTATGTTTCCGGCGCGATGGGATCCATCGACCGGAGCGTGGAGGAATGCGCGGAGAACCTGGGATCCGGCAAGCTGCGGCGGCTGCTGACGGTCACCGTACCGGTCGTGACTCCCTCCATCGCGGCAGGCGCGCTGATGGTGTTCATGACCGCACTGGCGGATTATGGGACACCCGGTATCCTGGCGGGCGGCGATTTCCGGACGCTGCCCACGCTGATCTACAACGAGTATCTGTCCGAGACGGGCGGCAACGCGAATCTGGCCAGCGCGATCTCCATGATTATCGTCATTATCGCGCTGCTGATCCTTTTCATCCAGAAAGCCTGGGTGGCACGGAAAAACTATACGATGTCCGCCCTGCGGCCGCCGCAGATCACAGAATACAGTGGTATCAAACGGTTCTGGGTGACGCTTCCGGTGGCCCTGGTGAGCCTGATTGCCTTCATCCCGCAGATGGTCGTTGTTTTCTGCAGCTTTGTGAAAACCAACTATTCCAACTTCGTGTTTGAAGAGGGATTCACATTCGAGCATTATGCAGAGCTGGGGCGGGGCCTCACCAGTCAGATCCAGAATACCTTCGTTTACTCCACGGTCGCGATCCTGTTCATCCTGATCCTGGGGATCCTGATGAGCTACGTCATCGTCCGGCGGAGAGGGAAAACCGGCGGGGCACTGGATATGCTGATGATGGCGCCTTATGTGATCCCGGGATCCGTACTGGGCCTTTGCTACATCGTGGCGTTCAACAACCTCGGAACCAGTGCAGATGGTACGGTGATCAAGCTGACGGGAACGGCGTCCATCATCATTATCTCCATGATTATCCGGAAGATGCCGTATACAGTCCGGTCGGGCAGCGCTTACCTGATGCAGATGGACCCCAGCGTGGAGGAAGCATCCATCAATCTGGGCGTTTCACCGATGAAGACATTCCTGAAGGTGACGGCCAGGCTGATGCTTCCCGGCGTCCTGAGCGGCGCCATTATCAGCTGGGTTACCTGCATCAATGAACTGTCCACGTCCATCATGCTGTACACAGGCAAGACCATGACCATTACTGTGGCAGCCTACACCAATATTGTCCGCAATTCAGTCGGCACCGGCGCGGCGCTGGCATCCATCCTGACCATCACAAGCGGCGTGCTGCTGGTGATTGTTTTCCGGGCCAGCAAGGGGAAGGTCAGCTTTGTTTAGTTTTTCCAATCATTATATAAAGGACAGAAAAGGAGAGAAAGCAAATGAAAGTGTATTCCGTGTTTGATGAAGCATTCAAACCCTATGGCAAGGTTCTGGAGGGATATGACACGACTGAGCTGATGGCAGCGATGGAAGAGATCGCTCTGCCGGAAAGCGGAACGGCCTACGAGCCGGGGATTGCCAGCCTGGAGGAATGCCGGATTTTCAAATGCTTCCAGGATCGCGCCTATGGCGGAATGCCGGTGCAGCTGGGCATGTGCTGGGGGCATAACACAAAGCTGAACTGCCTGGAATACCACCGGGACAGTGAAGTTAACATCGGGACGACGGACTTCATTCTGCTGCTGGCCAAAGAAGACGAAATTGAGAACGGAGTGCTGGATACCGCGAAGGTGAAGGCTTTCCGGGCGCCGAAGGGCGTTACGGTGGAGGTCTATGCCACGAGTCTGCACTATGCGCCATGTGAAGTGCCGGAGGCGGACGGCTTCCGGGTAGCGGTGGTTTTGCCCAAGGGGACGAACACACCCAAGCCGGAATACAAGCCCCAGAACGAAGAGGATACCTGGATGACTGCCCGGAACAAATGGCTGCTGGCGCATCCGGAATCCAGCGAGGCAAAGAGCGGCGCGCATATCGGACTTAAAGGAATCAATATTGATATCGCGGAATAATGTCCAATCAAAGAGCCTGCCGGAACGAGCTTTCCGACAGGCTCTTTCGTTCACACCTGTCTGCCGTGAACTTGCCCCTTTTTGAGATGCCGAGCGAATTGACGCTGTAAGCCTCAGATGGTAGAATGCAGGCAGCGGCCGGAGAAGAAATGATTTTCTGCTCCGGGATG
>JAFRGU010000247.1 GCA_017433675.1 Clostridia bacterium | reverse complement strand
CTGGAGAAATATAACGTGAAGGTCATCGGCGTGCAGGTGGACGCCATCCAGCGCGGAGAGGACCGGATCGAGTTCAAGAAGACCATGAACAAGCTGGGCATCGGGATGGCCCGGTCGGAGGTGGCTTACTCCGTGGAGGAGGCCCTGAAGATTGCGGATAACCTGGGATACCCGGTGGTGCTGCGGCCGGCTTATACCATGGGCGGTGCCGGCGGCGGCCTCGTATACAACACAGAAGAGCTGAAAACCGTATGCGCCAGGGGCCTGCAGGCTTCCCTGGTCGGACAAGTGCTGGTCGAAGAAAGCGTACTGGGCTGGGAAGAGCTGGAGCTGGAAGTGGTCCGGGACGCAAAAGGACAGATGATCACCGTCTGCTTCATTGAGAATATTGACCCGCTGGGCGTACATACCGGAGACAGCTTCTGCTCCGCACCGATGCTGACCATTCCGGAGGACGTCCAAAGGGAACTGCAGCGGCAGGCCTACCGGATTGTCAATGAAGTCCAGGTCATCGGGGGGACAAACGTCCAGTTCGCCCGGAACACCGAGACGGGCCGGATCATCGTCATCGAGATCAATCCCCGGACCTCCCGCTCCTCCGCACTGGCCTCCAAGGCTACGGGGTTCCCGATCGCGCTGATTTCCGCCATGCTGGCCTCCGGACTGACGCTGGACGAGATCCCCTGCGGAAAGTACGGGACCCTGGACAAATACGTGCCCGACGGGGATTATGTGGTCATCAAATTCGCACGGTGGGCGTTTGAGAAATTCAAGGGCGTTCAGGACCGGCTCGGTACCCAGATGCGGGCGGTGGGCGAGGTCATGAGCATCGGACGAACCTACAAGGAAGCATTCCAGAAGGCGATCCGCAGCCTGGAGAACGGGCACTACGGCCTGGGCTTTGCGAAGGATTACCACGAAAAGAGCAGGGAAGAGCTGCTGAAGATGCTGGTATACCCCACGAGCCAGCGGCAGTTTGTGATGTATGAGGCGCTGCGCAAGGGCGCAACCGTTGAAGAGCTGTATCAGCTGACGGCCATCAAGCCTTATTTCCTGAACCAGATGAAGGAACTGGTGGAGGAAGAGGAAGCCCTGCTGGCCCACCGGGGACAGATTCCGGAGGAAGCGGTGCTGCGGCAGGCGAAAATGGACGGGTTCAGCGATAAATATCTGAGCCAGATCCTGCAGGTCAGTGAAGACGCGATCCGGAGCGCCCGGTCCCGGTACGGGATCGAGGAGCAGTGGGAAGCGGTTCATGTCAGCGGTACGAAGGACAGCGCCTACTACTACTCCACCTATCATCCGGCGAAGGCAACCCCGCCGCTGGCCGGAACAAAGAAGATCATGATCCTCGGCGGCGGCCCGAACCGCATCGGCCAGGGCATCGAATTTGATTACTGTTGCGTTCACGCGGCAAAGGCCCTGCGGGCAGCGGGATTCGAGACGCTGATCGTCAACTGCAACCCGGAGACGGTCTCCACGGACTACGATACTTCGGACAAGCTTTATTTCGAGCCGCTGACGCTGGAGGATGTGCTGGCCATCTACCGGCATGAACAGCCCCTGGGCGTGATCGCCCAGTTCGGCGGTCAGACGCCGCTGAACCTGGCCGGAGATCTGGAAAAGAACGGGGTCCACATTCTGGGCACTCCGCCGGCGGTGATCGATATGGCGGAGGACCGGGATCTGTTCCGGGCGATGATGAACAAGCTGAATATCCCCATGCCGGAGGCAGGCATGGCGGTGAATACGGAAGAAGCGAAGGAAATCGCCCACCGGATCGGATATCCGGTGATGGTCCGGCCAAGCTACGTGCTGGGCGGCCGCGGAATGGAAGTCGTTCATAACGACGGCGAGATGGAGAACTACATGGCAGCGGCCGTAGGTGTGACTCCTGACAGGCCGATCCTGATCGACCGCTTCCTGCGGCACGCGATGGAATGCGAAGCGGATGCCATTGCCGACGGGACGGAAGCCTATGTACCGGCGGTGATGGAACACATCGAACTGGCAGGCGTACACAGCGGAGACAGCGCGTGCATCATTCCCTCCAAGAACATTCCGCCGAAGCTGCTGGAAACCATCAAGGATTACACCCGGAAAATTGCACAGGAGATGCATGTCCGGGGCCTGATGAACATGCAGTATGCCATCGAAAATGACGTGGTCTACGTGCTGGAGGCAAATCCCCGGGCGAGCCGGACCGTGCCTCTTGTGAGCAAGGTCTGCAATATCGGCATGGTACCGCTGGCCACGGAGATCATTACCGATGAATTCACCGGGAAGCCCTCTCCGCTGACTGGCCTGAAGGAGAAAAAAATCCCGCATTATGGTGTGAAAGAGGCGGTATTCCCCTTCAACATGTTCCCGGAGGTGGATCCGCTGCTGGGGCCGGAGATGCGTTCCACAGGCGAGGTGCTGGGCATCGCGGATACCGTGGGAGAAGCTTATTTCAAAGCCCAGGAGGGTACCAAATCGCCGCTGCCCATGGGCGGAACGGTTCTGATTACGGTTAACGACCGGGATAAGGCGGAAGTGGCAGAGGTGGCTCAGGCCTTCCACGAGGCGGGGTTCGATATCCTTTCCACCACGGGCACCGCGGCTCTGCTGCGGAAGGAGGGCATTCCCTGCGAAGTGGTGCCGAAGATCAACGAAGGCCGGCCGGACTGCTACGACGTAATTACCAACGGCCGGGTACAGCTGGTGGTGAATACACCGATCGGCGCGGGCAACGGCACGGACGACAGCTACATCCGGAAGGCGTGCATCAAGAGCCGGGTGCCGTATATCACGACCATGGCAGCGGCACTGGCCAGCGCCAGGGGCATCCAGACCGTGCAGAAGGGCACCAGCGAGGTGCAGAGCCTGCAGGAGCGGCACAGGGCTATTCAGTGAACAGACAGGAGACCGTTTTTTGACGGCCTCCTTTTCAACAGGCAAGGAGGACGGATGGACAGGCTGCGGTGTGTCGTGGAGCGCATCACCTATCAGAATGAGCAGAACGGGTACACCGTGCTGAAATGCAGGGCTGCGGGATATCAGGATCTGGTGACTGTGGTCGGTGCGCTGCCGGAGATTCATGTCGGATCGGTGCTGGCACTGACCGGCGAATGGACGGCCCATCCGCGTTTCGGCCGGCAGTTTTCCGTGGCAACCTGTGAGGAAACCCTTCCGGCGACGGTATACGGAATCCGGAAGTACCTGGGAAGCGGACTGGTCCGGGGGATCGGTCCCCGATTCGCGGAGCGCATTGTTTCCACTTTCGGCGAACGGACGCTGGAAATGATTGAGGAACAACCGGAGGCGCTGTTCAAAGTTCCCGGCATCGGAAAGACCCGGGTGGAGCAAATCAAAAAAAGCTGGGCGGAACAGAAGGAAATCCGAAATATCATGCTCTTCCTGCAGGGGCACAACGTTTCCACCGCCCACGCAACGAAAATCTGGAAAACCTACGGAAACGACAGCATCCGTGTGGTTACCGAGAATCCATACCGGCTGGCAGATGATATCTGGGGGATCGGATTCAAAACGGCGGATACCATCGCGGAAAAGATGGGCTTTGAAAAGGAGAAATATGCCCGGCTGCGATCCGGACTGCTGTACAGTCTGAATCGTCTGGCAGACGAAGGCCACTGCTACGCCCTGCGGCCGCAGCTGACGGAGACCGGTGCGGAGCTGCTGGGAGTGGATGCCTCCCTGCTGGAAATGACGCTGGACGAGATGATCCGCAACGGGGACGTCCGGACGGAAGCACTGCCATACGGGACAGAAAACAGCGGAACCGGGCAGGAAACCGCGATCTATCTGCCGCCTTTTTACTTTTCTGAGACCGGCGCCGCGAAGCGGCTTCACCGGATTGCCGAAGCAAACCGCTCCTTCCGGGCAGATTTACCGGAACCGGAAGCGGACCGGCAGATTGCCCGGGCGACGGGTATGGAATATGATCCGGCACAGACGGAGGCCATCCACACAGCGATCCGAAGCAAGGTGATGGTGCTGACCGGAGGACCGGGCACCGGGAAAACGACCGTTATACTGGGAATCATCACCGCCTTCCGGATCGCGCGGGCCAGGATTCTGCTGGCCGCGCCGACCGGCCGGGCGGCGAAAAGACTGGCCGAAGCGACGGGTATGGAAGCGAAAACGATCCACCGGCTACTGGAGGTGAAGCCTCCGGAAGGATATCAGCGGAACGAGGAGAATCCGCTGGAGGGGGACGTGCTCATCGTTGACGAGTGTTCGATGATTGACCTGCTCCTTTTTTACGCACTGCTTCGGGCTGTGCCGGAGTCCATGACCCTGATTTTTGTCGGGGATATCGACCAGCTGCCGTCCGTCGGCGCGGGGAATGTTCTCCGGGACGTGATTGATTCCGGTGCGGTTCCGGTGGTCCGGCTGACCCGGATTTTCCGGCAGGCCGCCGCGAGCCGGATCATTACCAACGCACACCGGATCAACCGGGGAGAGATGCCGGATCTGAGCAACGGGAACGGAACCGATTTCTTTTTCACGGCTCAGGAGGACCCGGAAAAGGCAGCGCAGGAAATCATTGCGCTGGTGAAAAGCCGGCTGCCCGCCTATTATTCGGTGCCTTCCGGGGCCATTCAGGTGCTGACCCCGATGCAGCGGGGCGCTGTCGGTGCGGAAAATCTCAATATGCTGATCCAGGCGGCTGTCAATCCGGAAGGAGAAGGCCTGCGCCGGGGCGGAATTCTGTACCGGACGCGGGACAAGGTGATGCAGATCCGGAACAACTATGACAAGGAAGTGTTCAACGGGGATATCGGAATCATCACCGCAGTGGATATGGAAGAACGGGCGCTGACCGTCAATTTCGACGGACGGCCCGTGGCGTACGACATCTCTGAGCTGGACGAACTGGTGCTGGCTTATGCCACCACCATCCACAAGAGCCAGGGAAGCGAATACCCCATTGTGGTTATGCCGATCATGATGACGCACTATGTCATGCTGCAGCGGAATCTGGTTTATACCGGAGTAACCCGGGCGAAACGCTGCCTGGTGCTGATCGGGACCCGGAAGGCGGTCTCCATGGCGATCCGGAACACGAATGTCCAGAAACGGAATACGCTTCTGGCGGAACGGCTCAGAGACGGAAAAGAAAGACAAGCACAGAACGAAACGACGACAGGGGAATGACCTGTCAGGAGGAGACGGAGATGAACAAAGTACGTCTGGGGATCATCGGGATCGGCAATATGGGGACAGGCCACG
>JAFRGU010000246.1 GCA_017433675.1 Clostridia bacterium | reverse complement strand
GGTATCCCCGGACAACACGCAGCGGTGCGTGTACTGGGCCGTTCTTCTTTTCCCCGGCAGTTTTCCAGATTCCCTGTCCGAAAGCAATTTCATATCCCGGGTCCGCCCAGGCGGTGCCTTCCTTCAGCCGGAAGGAGACGGTCATGGCGTATTCACCCGGTTTTTCCGGGAGAACAAATGGAAGCCCATATGTTTTTTCGCTGAGAGGTTCCACATCCGTGTCCATGATAGCCCGTCGAATTTCCTGCCCTTCCTTCTCAAGGATCACGACGCACTTGAAATCCCGGGTATTGCGGAACATGTGCCGGTTCCGGATCAGAATACCTTCCCGGCTGACCTCCGCCTCAATGTTCCTGTAGTTATATTTGACCTCCTGCATTTTCGGCGTTGGTTCCCCGTTGCCAAAGCAGATGCCATTTCCGCTGAAGTCGCCGTCGTTGGGGCGGTCGTCGAAGTCCCCTCCATATCCGTATACCCTGCGTCCATATCTGTCACGGTACAGAATGCTCTGATCGATATAATCCCAGATAAAGCCGCCCTGATATCTCGGTTCTTCATACGCGTATTCCGTATACCAGTGCATCGCGCCGTTGGAGTTGCCCATGCTGTGCGTATACTCGCAGAGGATGAGGGGCTTTTCCGTATGTTTTTCCAAAAATGTCCGGATTTCAGCCACCGGCGTATACATCTGGCTGTACATATCCGTGGTGTTCATGTCGCAGTTAGGCCGTCCGTCATAGCTGACTCCCTCATAATGCACCAGACGGGTATCATCCAGCCTGCGGAATTCGTTGCTCATCTCCAGGATTACTTTTCCGCCGTAGCTCTCGTTTCCACAGCTCCAAATCAGGATAGATGGATGATTCTTATCCCGTTCTACCATGCTGTGTACCCGGTCGAGCAGCATCGGCAGATATTCCATGCGGTCTCCGGGCAGGCACTCCGGAGGGGTCAGCTTCCCTTCAATAACCTGTTCCCAGATGCCATGGGTTTCCATGTTGCATTCATCAATGACGTAAAGCCCCAGCTCGTCGCACAGTTCATACAGCACGCTGCTGTTCGGATAATGACTCGTCCGGATGGCATTCAGATTGTTCCGTTTCATTGTGAGGAGATCCCGCCGCAGGGTTTCCGGTTTTACGGCGCGTCCCGTCTCAGCGCAGAAATCATGCCGGTCAGCGCCTTTGAAAACAATCCGTTTCCCGTTCAGCAGCATGAGTCCGTCTTTCATCTCGAACCGGCGGAATCCGATCCGTTGGTTAATCCGTTCGCAAATGGCACCGTCCGGTGTCATGATTTCAATCTCCAGATCATACAGATTCGGGATCTCCGCACTCCACTTCCGCGGGCGGACTATCGGCATGGCTGCTGAGGTTAATCCGCTGCCGATCCCGAATTCGCATCCGGCAATTTCTGTTTCCCCGCTCATCAGTGCCAGAACTGCCCGGCTTCCGGCCGGAGCTTCCGTCTTCAGTTCCACCTCCAGCACCGCGTCCTGATAAGCTTCGTCCAGCATCGTCCGGATTTTCAGATCAGTCAGATGCGCCCGCGGAATCCTCTGCAGGTATACATCCCGGAACAGCCCGCTGAAACGCATGAAATCCTGATCCTCCAGCCAGCTGCTGATGCCGAAGCGATATACCCGGCAGGCCAGTTTGTTTTCTCCCTCCCGCAGGAAAGATGTAATCTCGAATTCATCCGGTGTAAAACTGTCGGAAGCAAACCCGACATACTCCCCGTTCATCCAGACTGCCACACAGCTCTCGGCTCCCTGGAAACTGAGCACCACCCGGTCCCCTGCCCAGTCTTCCGGCAGCGTGAAGTATTTCACATAGCATGCTACGGGATTGAAAAACGTCGGAACCTCCCCGATATCCACATTCTCTGTACCATCCCACGGATACTGGGTATTGCAGTACTGGGGATGCCCGTATCCTTCCATCTGGATATGGGCCGGCACCGGAATCTCCTCCCAGCTCCGGCAGTCATAGTCTGCTCCCTCAAAGCCAGGGATCACCTGCTGTTCATTTCTTGCATGGAAAAAACGCCAGGCACCATTCAGGCTCATCCGCAGGGAGTCTCCGTTCCGGTCCGTTGCCACATGATCTGAATGCGCGTCAAGCCGGTTTTCCCGGAAATATCCCGGATCCGACAGTCTCGAAAATGTAAAGCTCATGTCCCTCTCCTGTTTCATCCGCAATGAATCTGACCGGTTCCTGCCATCCCAGCCGGTAGATTCCCGGAGAATATCTTACTTAATCATTTCAACCTTGATTGTGTTGGTGTTTCCCGGAGCGCCGTTGATCTGTCCGCCGGTCAGTACGACATTGTCACCCTGCTTCAGGTTCAGCAGGTCCTTGGCATACTTCAGATCCTGCCAGAACATGACATCCATGCTGCTGTAGTTTTCACTCAGCACCGGGGTCACCGCCCAGCTCAGGTTCAGTTTCCGCCAGGCTTTCTCGTCTGTCGTAGTTCCGAGGATATTCACGGGACAGCGGAACCTTGAAACCATTCGTGCTGTCCGTCCGGAAAGAGAATTGACCACAATTGCCTTGGCTCCGGTATCCACCGCCATCGCACAGGTCGCATGAGAGATGGCATCCAGATTATTGTGCATCCGGAATTTTGTCGTATGGAACCATTCGGCATAATCGATATGGCTCTCCGTATATTCCGCCGTCTGTGCCATCGTCCGAACCGCCTGCACAGGGAATTTCCCCGCTGCAGTCTCCCCGCTGAGCATGATGGCGGAACTGCCGTCATAGACCGCATTGGCCACATCCGAGATCTCCGCCCGGGTTGGCCGGGGATTGTGAATCATGCTCTCCAGCATTTCCGTTGCGGTAATAACCCGCTTCCCAAGCAGCCGGCACCAGCTGATCAGCTGCTTTTGAACCGCCGGCACCTCCATAAACGGGATCTCAACGCCCAGATCGCCCCGGGCTACCATAATCCCGTCCGCGACCTCACAGATCCGTTCAATTTCTTCGACGCCCTTCCGGTTTTCAATTTTTGCGATAATGTCGATGTCCTTTCCCCCGTTTTCGTCCAGCAGCGTCCGGATTGCCTGAACGTCCTCCCGGCAGCTGACAAAGCTGGCCGCTATGAAATCCACATCATTCCGGATGCCGAAGAGAATGTCGCTCCTGTCCTGCTCGCTCAGGTACTCCTGCTTCAGTACCTTCCCGGGAAAATTCATGCTCTTTCGGTTGCTGAGCTCGCCGCCTGCAACTGTTTCGCACAGAATCTCTTTTCCCTGAATCTCCTTCACCTTCAGGATCACAAGCCCATTGTTGATCAGAACGGTGTCCCCCGGAGCCATTTCCTCCGTCAGCTTCTGGTATGTAACGGAAACCCGCTGCTGATCTCCTTCCACATCCTCGGTGGTCAGTATGAAAGGATCCCCATCCTTCAAAGTAATTCTTCCGTCTTTGAAGGTCTTAATCCGGTATTCCGGTCCTTTCGTGTCGAGCATAATGGCAATGGGCAGATTTTTTTTCTCCCGCACACGCCGGATCAGATCGATTTTTTTCTGGTGTTCTTCATGTGTGCCATGAGAAAAGTTCAGCCTCGCCACGTTCATACCGGCATCGCACATGGCTTCCAGTGTTTCCTCGTTCTCGCATGCCGGCCCGATGGTACAGATGATCTTGGTTTTACGCATTTCTCAACAGCTCCTTTCACATCCCGGATATTTCAGGAATCTTTTTATGCATGTTTTGGCTATTCAGCATTCACAGGCTTCACGGAAGATCCGTACGGTACCACTGCCAGATTTCATCAATCTTTCCCTTGTTATATATCTCCAGCATCGGACTTTGAATCCACGCTCCAATCTTGCCCTCCTCAATCAGAATCGGGATCACGTGCTCCTTCTCCCGTCCGTCAGGATAGGCCGAGGTATTAACCGGAGTACTGGATGTCACACAGTAGAACAGTTCCGGATTCATCCGGTCCCGGCTCACAAGCAGCAGCGCGTGCATTCCCGCCCCACCCTCATAGGTAAAATGCAGAAAAATCGGGGATCCGTCCCCCGTCTCATATTTCTTCCAAAGGGTTTCCAGGTCACCGCTCCGTCGTTTTACATTTCCCAGTTTTGTACATACCGGGTCAAAATTATAGTAAATCTCTTCACCCCAGAGCATCTCGGACATCCGCACCGGTGTACAGTCAATACCCAGCCAGCTCAGCGCCATGGAAAATACAGCTCGGGTGCATTTTTTGTTAGCAGATTCCCGAAGATCATATTTTTTACTCAGCCAGTACTCTTTCACGAAAGTCGGATCCTTCGGGTTCTGGGCAATAAAGCGAATTTTGCCCTCCCTCACCGGAACAGCCTCGTTCCCGTCCTCGCCCTCAAGAAAGGCGTGAACCTCACCCAGCTGCCCCATTTCCGGCACTTCCGGAACCTGTATTTCAATCTCCAGGGTTTCGGTGCACGGCTTTTTTCCGGCTGCCGAGGCCGTCACCTCAATCCGCCACCTTCCGATATCACTCTCACTCCGAAACAGAATATTCAAATCAGTTTTGCGGTTTTCCCCCTTCTTCAGCTGGTATTGTGTTCGGCGGACCGCCTTTCGGTTCATATTCACATGCCTTCGGTTCCGGAAAACCGTCTGTACGCCCGATGGTTTGAAAAGCTGTATTGTCAGCGTTTCAGCATTTTTCACTTCTGCATCAAAATAAACATAATGTGGAATCGCATTGTTGAAAGTGGTTCTGGTGGTTGGTACCAGCTGCAGGGAGATATCCGTCTCCTCCGCACTGCAGCTCGCAAGACCCAGCATCCAGCTGATCATCAGCAGTATGCCCCACTTTCTCAAAATACTCATCCGCCCTTCGTATGAACCTTCTTCATTCAGTTTATCCTGCCGGATGCCAAAAGTCAAACGAAGAGCGTCTTTAGGGCACTGCTACTCTTACGGATCGGAATCCGGTTTCATCCTTTTCGATCCGCAGCACAAAAGGAAAGCGATCATTCTTCATGCACAGCCAGAAATCCGGTTCGGGAAAAACGTCCTGCGTCTCCGGATTGAAAAAATGAGCAGCTCCGTGATCCGGCAGTTCCATGATCCGTTCCTGCAGATTCTTCATCGGTTCTCCCACTGCGAGGCTCCGGATATATTCCGCGCAAAGCACATCCTCCTCTGCCCGGCGGATGCCCCCATTCCCCATAGCCACCAGAGAAACTTCCTCCGGCTGCTTTTGACGGATATACTCTGCGACTGCCCGGGCATTGACCAGACTGCCCGTCAGAATCTCTGTGGCACCATGCGCGTTAATCACTCCCTGTGTACCTGCGCTTGTAGTATGAAAAATCATTTTCCCCGCCACATCTTCCGAACGGATGCCGCTTGGTGTATTGCCGAAATCCGCCCCGTCAATTTTCCGTCCGCCCCGTTCTCCAATCATCAGGCTTCCGGGATAAGCCGCCCGAAGTCGGAACGCATCCTCCACACTTCCCACCGGCCGGATCAGGGCAGCCCCCATATCATACAGGTAACATTCCAGCGAAAAAGCCCGAAGCACATCGATAATCACCGTAAGCCCCCGGGCCTGTTTTGCTCCTTCGATCAGCTCGAGTATCCGGATTTCCCTCATTTTTCATGCCTTTCCTGTTTCTGTCAAAAAATGGCTTTTTTCCTTCCGGAGCATGCTTACTGTCCGGCTTTCCTTCTTCCCCGGCTCCCGTTTTATCCGCGGTATTTATCAATCACTTCCCGGCCGCCGTCCCTCCGCAGGCAGCGATGATTCGTTTCAGATCCTGGTAGTGATCATCCGGTGACATTCGGTTGATCTCTCCATCCATCCGATATGTCATGGAGGAATTGCATACGTCAACCAGGATGTACAGATCTCTGTCTCGGACGGAAGAGCCAATCATACCCTTCCCTTCACCGCTGGCAAACCGCGGGCATCACACCGGAATCCGGAAATGCTCTCCCCCGTACCAATCGGAAAGAATCTGATCGACACGCTGTCCCAGATTATCCGCTGACTCCGGCGCAATCAACGCCAATTCATTCATACCATTTCCTCCATAGTCGATGCATCCTTCCGGCCTTTATCCCCTTCCGTCCCGTTTTCCGGCGGCCCCGGTCACTTTACAGGCAATCCTGTTTTACCGTCTCCCGGGCCTTTTTTCTGCTCTGGATGGATAATGAACCTGATTCCTTTTCTGGAAAAAAATTCGACACTAATGCCGCGGATCCCTGCCTTTTCCCTGACCCGGAATCGACTCCATTTGCTTTTGTCTTTTTAGCTTATCTCCTTTTCCGGTTTCTGCAGTTCGTATTGTCTCTTCCTGCTTCATATTGATCTCTGACGAAAAAAACCGGCTTTTGCCGGCATTTTATCTGCAGATCATCATCAACAGCAGCACTGCTGTACAGATCGCACTGATCGCGACGCATTTCAGATCGGAAACTGCTTTCTCTTTTCTGTCCATTGTAATCCACATCTCAGTATCCTCCCTTTTCATGGTCAACCTGCCAGCGCACTTTCCCGCATACGCAGGATCCGGTTTACCCGGTCATCCAGACACATCCAGATATCCGCATCCTCCTGGCTTTCCAGATCCGGCACATCCGCCGGCGCTCTCAGACCGATTCGTTCATATTCCATCTCCACATACTGCCAGGGCTTCAGTTCCGACTTCATTTTCACGTTCCCCGATCCGAAAAACAGGCGTCTGTTGATTTCCTGTACCATATCTGCGTTCATTCTTCCATACATTGCACTTTCCTCCATTGATCTGTCAGAATCTTATATACGCATTTCTTCCAGTAATTCCATCTGGGCCTTCGTCGGCCACTGCGTTTCGTCCACCTTGCCCAGCACCCTGCCAACGCATCGCACATCACTGTCTTCTGAAAACCGCATGGTAGGATATGCCGGATTATGTGAATGCAGCCCGTCTCGCCGGTATTCCTTCACGTATCCTGCGCCATCCACCAGAAAGATACCGATCTCCCCTTCACGCAGCTCAGTCGTGTGCTCCACAAGCAGCTCATCCCCGTCAAAGAATGTTGGTTCCATACTGCAGCCGTTGACGGTGATAATCTCATCAGCCCGGCGGGTACGGTCATCACTCAGCAGCCATACCTGCTCTCCTCTGGCCTCATCCAGCATAGCACCGATACCGGCTGCAGCACTCAGATCACTGCGGTACAGCCGAACCGCTTTCTTCCTCAGTTCCTGCATTCGCCAGGACCGGCGTTTTTCCATCAGGGCTTCTGCCTGCCAGAGAATAGCCATCCGGTCTTCTTCTTCCATGTTTCGGAGAATGATCAGAAGGTTCCGTTCCTCCGGGGAGATCTTTTCCTTTACCCCGAAAAAAGCTGCCACGCTCACTCCCAGCGCATTGCAGAGTTTGGGAAGAAGGTCCAGATCCGGTCGGCTGTGGCTCGTTTCCCATCCGGCAACCGTCGCCCGGCTGACCCCCAGCTTTTCTGCCAGCTGTTGCTGGTTCAACCCGGCTGACGTCCGGCCTTCGCGAATCACACGGGCAAACCTTTCTGCCCCGGCCGGCATTCTCTCCTTCATCCTCATTCCCCCTCCTGATGGCATTATCTTACCATGTAATGTTTCATTTGTCAACATTTTTAATAATTTTGTTTCATTTCTAAACATTCCACACAAAAAAAATGCTCGGGAATTGGAATCCCCAGCATGTCATAATCAGTTTTTTGTTCATCAGTCCATCAGCTTGGCCTGCTGCTTTTCCGCCGGAATCCATCGCAGGATTAAATCCCACATGCTGGGTTCAATATGAACATAATTCGGCCGGAAAAATGCCTCATATCCCTGTGCCTCATACAGCTCAATAAACCGCTGTTGATGTCGGGCCGGGTAACTTCTGGCGGAAAAGCGGACCTTAACCTCGTACTGTCCCTTTTCGGCCGCATCCTCAATCTTCTGATTGATGATCCCGCAATACCAGGTTTCCTGTAAAAAATGTTTTTCCCTTCCGGCCGTCCGGCTTCGGTGTTCCGCTTCTTCTCTGAGCATAATACTGTCTCCTCCGCCTGTTGTTCTCTCTGCTCGTATTTCCCGTTAATGCTCTTTCCTGGTTTCAGAATACAAACACACTGCTGTCAGGGATATTTTTCTCCCTGCCGTAATAACGGATTCACTGATCCCGGACCATCGTCTGAAACGTACGGAGGCTCCATCCCTTGCAGGAACAGAGCCTCCGAAAATACCAGGTTTTAATAGAATGTAGCTACCGGTTCCTCCGGTTCCACCGCGGGGCGCAGGTCTACGACATCCATAACCGGTGTCTTTCCGCTGAACAGCCGGTTTCGTTGCAGACGGATTTTTCCTGTGATGATAAACCATGATCCGGGCCGGGGTTTTTCATGCTTGCCACGATAGCATGCCATTCCGGCAAACTGTGTATCCGCAGCGCAGCAGTTCATCAGCATCCGTCCGGCCACGAAAACACTGTCCGGCATGGGTTTGCCGCTCTGGGGAAACAGCGCTTTAAACTGCACAGTCTTCCCCTCATACTGATCCGTATTTTCCATCAGATCACTGTAAAAATATGCATAATCACGGTCTTCGATGGTAACCACCGGCGCGTTGATATCGAAAGGAAGTGGATCCACCTTCTCATCCAGGATGCTCCGCCCGTCCGGATATTCATAAAAAATGTTACACCGGCGGTTCGCCTGACGGACAATCTTATGCAGCGCATCCAGATCCGTTTGCTCGCTGCATCGGTTAAATACAATTACATCGCATGTCTGCAGCTTGTCGAACACCAGATTGCGCATATTCGCATTGTAAACGGGATAGGTTGCAGCTTCGGCAAAATGAATTTCCTGTGCCACAACCCATCCTTCCGGAATATTGTCATACAGCGTCTGCATGGACCACATTCCGTTATACTCAATGATAACCCGTTCACAGTGCGTGTCTTCCGCCATCTTCTGGAGGGCAGTCTCATTGAATTCTTCCTCGTCCTCCAGGGTCTGCATGTCGACATTCTGTCCGCTGAAGGTGGAAAAATCATATTCCACCTCACCTTCTTCGCAGCGGATCAGCAGCGTTTTTTCTCCGCTGTTAAAGCGCTTGTCCTCCAGTGTGCTCTGGATGAAGGTGCTTTTCCCTGCATCCAGAAAGCCGGTGAACAGATAAACCGGAATTTCCCTGGCTGCCATTTTTACACCCCAAACAATTTCTTCAGGTTTTCTTCATTGATCTTCGATCCGATTACGCACAGGCGTCCGGTTACTTCCGCGCCGCCATGACGGACGTCCGTTTCACCGGGTGTATAATCGAAGTGAATCCATTCTCCGTTCTCTGCCTGCACGATGCCCTTTGATCTCAGAATCATCCCATAATCCGCTTCATTCTGCAGCTGGCTGAGGATCTCCTTCATGCCGGCTTCAGTAAACCGTTTCGGCGTCTCCACACCCCAGCTTGTAAATACCTCATCTGCATCATGATGATGATGGTGCCCATGGCCGTGATCATGATGATGCTCGTGATGCTCATGTTCATGGTCATGGTCATGATGGTGGTGCTCATGTTCATGCTCATCTTCGTCATCATCATGTTCATGGTGATTGTGCTCATGTTCATGCTCATGTTCGTCATCATCATGATGATGGTGATGGTGACATTCGCATTCAGGATCATCGCATTCGTCGTCATCATCTTCGACTTCAGCCAGAATCTGAGCCATCTCCTGCTCCAGCGTATCGGCCTTTTCCATGGCTTTCAGAATCTGCATGCCATCCAGCTGCCCCACCGGCGTGGTAATCACAGTGGCATTCTGATTGTGCTCCCGGATCAGCTTTACACAGTCATCAATCTTCTGAGCGCTGGCGATATCTGTCCTGCTCAGGATAATTGTGGCAGCATGCTCGATTTGGTTGATAAAAAATTCGCCGAAATTTTTGATATAGATTTTCGCCTTGCTGGCATCCACAACGGCTACCAGCGCGCCAATCTGACAGTTTTCTCCGCACACCGCACTCGCCGCACGAACGACATCGCTCAGCTTGCCAACACCGCTGGGCTCAATCAGGATCCGATCCGGATGATAGGTCTCCAGCACCTTCTTCAGGGCCTCTCCGAAATCGCCAACCAGACTGCAGCAGATGCATCCGCTGTTCATCTCTGTGACCTGGATACCGGCTTCCTTCATAAAGCCGCCGTCAATTCCGATTTCACCAAACTCATTTTCAATCAATACAACCTTCTGGTTTGTGTAGGCATCCTTCAGCAGTTTCTTGATCAGTGTCGTCTTGCCTGCTCCTAAAAACCCGGAAAACACATCAATCTTGGTCATTGTTCTACTCTACTCCTCTTCTGGCCATTTTTCAGGCACTCTGGCATGGTCTGCCTCCGTCATTTCCATTGCCGTCCGGTATTTTACTCCCCTTCTCTGTGAAGGTCAAGTCCGTTTTGACTTTTTTTGACTTTCATTTCTTCCTCTTCCGGATTTTTTCACGGATTGTCGCAATATAGGACTTTTTCGGTGCTTCCTCCGTCTCATCCGGCAGTGGAAGCATATCATAGGCATGCGTATGCGTAGACATGCCTTTCTCCACCAGTTTCGCTTCAATGTATGTATGGATCAGCGCGTAGATCAGCGCGCAGATGGGCACGGCAATAACCAGGCCGACGAAACCCATCAGCCCGCTCCCGATCAGGATCGCCGCCATCGTCAGCATTGGCGAAATCCCCACATAATCACCCAGGATCTTGGGCCCGATCAGATTGCCGTCCAGCTGCTGCAGCACCAGGATGAATATTGCGAATGTCAGCGCACTCGGAGGATTCACAATCGCCAGAATCAGAATGCTGGGTATGGCACCGATAAAGGGTCCGAAGAAGGGCAGAACATTGGTTACCCCGATGATGACAGAAATCAGCAGCGGATATTCAAGCCTCAGCAGCAGCATCACAATATAGCAGATGATCCCCACCACGATGGAATCCACGATCTTCCCTGTTGTAAATCCGGCAAAAAGCCGGTTCGCTTTCCGGCTCCATAGAATCAGCCTCTCCGCCTGCTCCTTTTCCAGCACAGCATAGCATACCTGCTTGCATTTCCGGCTCATTCTCTTGGAGTCAATCAGCAGATAGAAGGAGACAATCAGGCCAATCAGGGTCTTGAATACAATAGAGTAAACCAGGTTATAGGAGGTCCTCAGAACCGTTGGCAGAATATCTGCATATTTCCCGACCGAAGAAAGAATATTCTGCCACACGCTGTTCAGCGGATCCACGTCCGCGCTGATAATCCCCGCCCGCTTCAGCAGTGTATTGATCTGATCATCGTTTTCATTTACAAATGCGGTCACCTGCTTTACGAGGGCATTCACAGAGGTGATGACCTGCGGCAGCAGGATGTTCAGGAAGATCAGCAGGAGCAGAATCACCACCAGAATGGAAAAGATTGCAGACATCACTCTCGGAGCTCTCGTCTTCAGGCTTTTCCGAAACAGCGTCCGGCACAGAAAGGTTTCTACTCGCCGGGCAATGGGCATCTGGATAAAAGCAAGCGCTCCTCCTACCAGAAATGGGCTCAGAATTCCAACGAGCTGAGACAGAAATCCGGTGATCCGGTCCAGATAAACCAGCGCAGCCACCAGAAGTACGCCGAAGGCGGTTACCGCCATGATCATCCGTGCCAGCGGCCTGTACTCATCGGTTATCCATCGTTTCATCGTTTTGAATCCTTCTTCCGTTGAAAGCAATTCTGTTCTCTTTGAATTATACCTTTTTCCGACCCGGTTTTCAATCTTGCAGACAGAAAACCTTTGCCTTTTCTCCCTTGAAAATCTCCTTTCGTCGGATACCGGGAAGTATGAAAAATTGTGAGAGGTCTTTCCCTCAGCCAATGCTCATCGCATGGCATTCAGGACCGCCAGCAGGCAGACGCCTACGTCCGAAAAAACTGCGAGCCACAGCGGAAGAATGCCGAAAGCGCCGAAGATCATCACCAGTACTTTGACCGCAATGGAAAAGATGATATTCTCCTTTACGATTCTCTGGGTTCGCCGGGCCAGCCGGATGCCTTCCGCCAGCTTCAGCGGATCGTCATCAATCAGGACAATATCCGCCGCCTCCACTGCCGCATCAGAACCCGTGGCTCCCATAGCTACCCCCAGATCTGCCGTTGCCAGTACCGGAGCATCATTGATCCCATCCCCGACGAATAGTACGGTTTCCCGAGCCGAATCCCGTTCCGCCATCAGCCGGCAGATCCGGTTCACCTTGTCTTCCGGTTTCAGGTCAGCGTATACCTCGTCTGCGCCGATTTGTTTTCCGATGCTTTCCGCCACATTCTTCCGGTCGCCGGTCAGCATAACCGTTTTCCGGATTCCAAGCTTCTTGATCTGCCGGACTGCTTCCCCGGCACTTTCCCTGATTACATCCGCGATCACAAGGTGTCCTTCATACTTGCCGTCCACTGCGATATGCACAATCGTCCCGGCCAGATGACAGTCGTTGCATCGGACGCCCTCTGCAATCATCAGCCGCTCGTTCCCTGCGGCAACCCGTCGGCCTTCCACTGTAGCTACGACACCCTGTCCAGCAGTTTCCTGACCGTCGCGAACATCAATCCGCTCCCATTCCGGCGCGCTCTCCCGAATCGCATCCGCGATAGGATGGGTACTGTATTTTTCCGCTCCGGCTGCCAGATGAATCAGCTCTTCTTCATTCATTTCCTCGGGATGGACTGCCACCACCTCAAATACACCCTTCGTCACGGTACCGGTTTTATCCAGCGCCACCAGGCCTGCCCGGCTCAGCTCCTCCAGCACGTTGCTTCCCTTCACCAGAATACCCTTCCTGCTGGCCTTTCCGATCCCGTTGAAATAGCTCAGCGGGACGGAGATGACCAGCGCGCAGGGGCAGCTGATCACCAGGAATGTCAGACTTCTCCGCAGCCATTCTGCCCAGTTTCCGGTAATCAGCCCGGCTATCGCGAACAGCAGCAGCGCACCGGAGACCACCACCGGAGTATAGATCCGTGCGAACCGGGTAATAAACTTATCCGCATGGCTCTTTCTTTCAGTAGCATTCTCAACCAGCTCCAGAATACGGCTGACAGCGCTCTCGCCAAAGCCGCGGAGCACCTGGATCCGCAGGACTCCCCGCAGGTTTACACAGCCGCTCAGCACCTCATCTCCCGGCCGGGCTGCCCGCGGAACGCTTTCCCCCGTCAGCGCCACCGTATCCAGAAAGCTCTCACCCTCAACGATATGCCCATCCAGCGGAATTCGGTCCCCGGGACGTACAACGATCATCTCCCCGATTTTTACTTCTTCCGGCTCTACAGTGATTTCTCTTCCGTCCCGTTCAACCACCGCCTTTTCCGGCCGGATCTTCATCAGCGACGAAATGGATTTCCTGCTGCGGTCCACCGCCAGATCCTGCAGAAATTCACCCAGCTGGAACAGCAGCACAACCAGCGCGCCTTCTGTCGCTTCACCCAGAATAAAGGCCCCCAGAGATGCGATAAACATCAGAAACATCTCGTCCAGCAGTTCCCGATGCAGTATATTCCGGATCGCAGCCAGAACCACATCGTATCCGATGACCAGCGCCGACACCAGCGAAATAAGCGTTCTCCCGGCACTGCCTTCCGGAAAGAAAAGCCCGATAATCAGCAGCGCAGCAGATGTAATCAGCCGCCCGATCATAATATTTCTTCCGGATTCTTCATCCTCATGCATATGGCAGTGCCCGCATCCGCAGCTCAGTCCGTCATCCGAATGATCATGTCCATGACAATGGCATTCATGGCCGCCATGATCATGCTCGCATTCATGCTGCGCATGCCCATGGCTCGTATGCTCATCATGATGATGCCCTGGGTGGTCATGATCGCACGCTTCACACGCCTGATGATGGAATCCGTGTGTATGATCATCCTGCCCATGTTCCGCTTCACGGGATTCTCCAACCGTTTTTGCTTCGCTGCCCCGCGTATTCGTTCCCTGCAGCTTTTCTTGCTTCATATGGTCTCTCTCAGCGTGCTCTCTCATTTTTGCCTCCGAAATCGTAAGGTTTTATTGTAATCACAGAACAGACAGGAGTCTCTGTACGATGCTCCAATCAGTTGCCCCTTGTTCCCTCCAGCAGGTGTTCCATACCCATATTCAGGATCGTTGCCACATGATCATCTGCCAGCGAATAGATGATTCCTTTCCCGTCCCGGCGGGATCGAACAAGCCGGGAATCCTTCAGTATCCGTAACTGATGGGAAATAGCAGAGGTTGTCATCTGCATCTCATTGGCCAGTTCCGTTACGCCGACCTCCTTCTTCATCAGTTCATTTAAAATCCGGACCCGTGTACTGTCCGCAAACATCCGGAACAGATCTGCCAAATCAAACAGCATTTCGTCATCGCTTTTCATTTGGATCATCGTTCATCCTCCATTTCATTTCTTTAATTGAGCAACTGCTCAATTGTTCATTCGCTATTATACCCTTCTTTCTTCCCCTGTCAATCCCCTTTTGAAATTCTTTTCTGTTCTTCTCTGTATTCCCCCGAAAAAAAGAAGCTGCCTCATTGTGAGACAGCTTCTCTCGATTCAGTTTACGAAATCTCTTCCTGCAGTTCCGCAATACGGCCTTTCAGCGCCGCGGCCTTCTGCTCATTGGACGCCAGCTTTTCCTTCTCCGCTTCCACCAGCGAGGAAGGCGCTTTGGCAACAAATCCGGGATTGTTCAGTTTGCCCCGGGCCCGTTCCATTTCCCGTCCAAGATTCTCCAGTTCCTTCTTCAGCCGGGCAATTTCCTTCTCAAAGTCCACAAGATCTCCCAGCGGAATAAAAAGCTCCCCGGCTGCCGTCACGGCGGATACCGTTTTTTCCCGTACTTCAGCCCGTTCAGTAATCAATGCCACTTCACTGGCACCAGCCAGACGTTTGAAATAACCCTCTCCGTTCTCCAGGGCTGCTTTCCAGCCCTCCGCAGGCAGCAGCATCAGATGGGTCCGCTTTGAAGGCGCCACGTTCATCTCGCTTCGCAGGTTGCGGATGCTCCGGATGATCTCCATCACACCCTGCATGCGCTTTTCCTCTTCCGGGAAATCAAACTCCGGCTTCGTCTCCGGCCACTGCTGCAGCATCAGGAAGCCTTCGCTTCCCGGCAGATATTTATACACCTGCTCGGTCAGGAAAGGCATAAACGGATGCAGCAGCTTCAGCAGGGCTTCCAGCGTATACAGCAGCACTGCCTTCGCCGTATCCTTGCTTTCTCCGTCCTCTCCCAGCAGTCTGGCTTTGCTCAGTTCAATATACCAGTCACAGAACTCGCTCCACGCAAAGTCATAGATTTTGGTTGCGGCCAGCCCGAAATCGCCTTCTTCCATGTGGTCGCTGATGGCCCGGATCGCTTCCTGCAGCCGGCTGAGAATCCACTGATCCGCGATTTCAAGCTTTGATGCATCAATCTCTTTCTTTTCGCTGACATTCATCAGCACGAAGCGGCTGGCATTCCATACTTTGTTTGCGAAATTCCGGGCTGCTTCTACCCGTTCTGTGCTGTATCGGGTATCGTTCCCGGGGCTGACGCCCATCACCAGACTGAAGCGCAGTGCGTCCGCCCCATACTGATCGATCACTTCCAGTGGATCCACACCGTTTCCCAGCGATTTTGACATCTTCCGGCCCTTTTCATCGCGGACCAGCCCATGGATCAAAACAGTTTCAAAGGGGGTCTGCCCCATGTTCTCGATGCCGCTGAAGATCATCCGCGCCACCCAGAAGAAGATAATATCATATCCCGTTACCAGCATCGTGGTGGGATAAAAATACTGCAGGTCTTCCGTATTGTCCGGCCATCCCAGCGTGGAGAACGGCCACAGCGCGGAGGAGAACCAGGTATCCAGCACATCCTCGTCCTGCCGGATGTGTTTATTCCCGCACTTCGGACAGGTCGTTGGATCCGTCCGGCTCACAATCATCTCTCCGCAGGAATCACAGTACCAGGCGGGTATTCTGTGCCCCCACCACAGCTGCCGGCTGATGCACCAGTCCCGGATATTCTCCATCCAGTTGTAGTAAATCTTGCTGAACCGGTCAGGGACAAACTTCGTTTTTCCTTCCTTGACAGCTGCGATGGCAGGCTCGGCCAGCGGTTTCATTTTCACGAACCACTGCTCGCTCAGTCTGGGTTCGACCACCGTATTCCCGTGCCGATAGCAGAATCCAACATTATGGCTGTAGTCTTCGGTTTTTACCAGCAAACCCAGCTTCTCCAGCTCCTGCAGCACCGCTTCCCTGCATTTGAGCGGATCCATTCCCTGATAGGCGCCGGCGTTTTCATTCATCGTGCCGTCGTCATTGGTCACGGTGATTATCTCCAGATTGTGCCGCTGCGCCACCTCGAAGTCGTTCGGGTCATGGGCTGGTGTCATTTTTACAGCGCCCGTACCGAAGTCCATCTCTACGTAATCATCCGCTACCACCGGAATCTCCCGGTTCATAATGGGCAATAGCACCTTTTTCCCGACCAGTGCCGTATACCGCTCATCATCCGGATTGACGGCCACGCCGGTATCGCCCAGCATGGTTTCAGGGCGGGTTGTTGCTACGATGACACCTTCGCTCCCGTCGGCACCGGGATAGCGGATATACCACAGGTGACTGGCCTGCTCCCGGTATTCCACTTCTGCGTCGCTCAGAGCGCTCCGGCAGCTGGGGCACCAGTTGATCATCCGCTGCCCGCGATAGATCAGATTCTTCTCATACAGCCGGACAAACACTTCCCGCACCGCCCGGCTGCAGCCCTCGTCCATGGTGAAGCGCTCCCGGCTCCAGTCACAGCTGATACCCATCCGTCGCTGCTGGTTCACAATGCGGCCGCCGTATTCCTTTTTCCAGTCCCAGGCCCGTTCAAGGAATTTTTCCCGGCCCAGACTTTCCTTGGTCAGGCCTTCCTTCCGCATGGCATCCACAATTTTGACTTCCGTGGCAATCGCCGCATGATCTGTTCCCGGCAGCCACAGGGTTGGGTCTCCCTTCATCCGATGGTACCGGATTGGCGCATCCTGCAGGATGCAGTCCATGGCATGGCCCATGTGCAGCTGACCGGTAATATTGGGCGGAGGCATCACAATCGTGAATGGCTTTTTCCCTTTTTCCCGGTGAGCCACAAAGGCGCCGGCTTCCTCCCACTGCTGATAAATATCGCTTTCGATGGCCTGCGGATCAAACCGGGTTGCCATATCCGCACCGGTCATTCTTTTCTCCTCCATGGTCATCCTCCTTCAAAACAGATGTGTATCAAAATGACATTAATTATGGGGGCAGGTATGGAAAAAGCCCCGCCACGGAAGGACGGAGCTTTTTATCCTGACCGAAAAAAACGGTCAACAATCAGGCGTCCTTCTTTTCGTCCTTTTTGACGACCTGGACGCCGTTATAATAGCCACAGTTTTTGCACACGCGGTGCGCCAGCTTCATCTGGTGGCACTGGGGACATTCCACGATCCCAGGCATTTCCAGCTTCCAGTTGGCGCGGCGGCTGTTTCTGCGAGCCTTGGAAATTTTACCCTTCGGTACAGCCATGTTCACACCTCCTCCATTTGATCAAGCAGTTGCCTCAGCCCCGCAAAGGGGTACTGTTTTCCGGTCTCCACGGGGGCCGCATCCGGGTCCTTATAGGTTAAGCCCGGACAATCCTCCCTGCAAAGGAAACGGATCGGCAGAGCCATGACGGCGTAGGACATCACCAGCTTGCTCATGGAAACGGTATGTCCTTCGTAAGCGAATATTTCATCGTCCTCCGGATCCCCGTTTCGCTGAAAATCCTCGACGAAATCGTTTTCAACGACCGCAGAGGCCTCTTTCAGACAATTTGCGCAGGGCGCATGAGCCGTGGTCCGGAGCTGACCCTTCACATTGATATTTCCCGAATCATCCGCCATGAAAGTTCCTGAAACTTCACAGTCATCGATCTTCACAATCGTGCCGTAGATCTCCTGATCCGCAATGGCCTGCGTCCCGGAGAACGGAAATTCCTGGCCGGGCTGGGATAAAGCAGTGGAAACGTCAAGCTCCATGTCCTCACCTCAAAAGTGACCGTGTAGCATTATATCTTTTCAAAAACCGTTTGTCAACAACTATTTCCGGGGCTTTTCAGGCTTTTTCAGTTGTCCCGCACCTTGCCCGTAGTAACCAGATCCAGGGTGTCCCGGGCGATCATGATTTCCTCGTTCGTAGGAATCACACAGACCGTGACCCTGCTGCCGTCCCTGCTGATGATCTTCTCCCCCCGGCCCCTGTTCTTTTCCGGATCCAGCTCAGCGCCCATGAATTCCAGGCCTTCGATGACCTTCGCCCGCAGCGTATCGTTGTTCTCCCCGATGCCGGCTGTGAAGCAGATAATATCCACTCCGCCCATGGCCGCCGCGTAGGAACCGATATACTTCTTGATGCCGTAAACCAGCATTTCCTGGGCCAGTTTCGCATTCTCGTCACCGCTTGCAGCCAGATCATCGATATCCCGGCAGTCGCTGCTCTTCCCGCTGATACCCAGCAGCCCGCTCTTCTTATTCATCAGGGTCAGCACATCATCCACACTGATCGGATGCCCCAGGGGCGTCCCGTCTTCCTTCAGGGGATTGTTGGCGATAAACTGAACCACCGCAGGGTCACAGCTGCCGCACCGGGTCCCCATCAGCAGACCCTCCAGAGGCGTCAGGCCCATGGAAGTATCCTGACATTTGCCGTCCATCACCGCGGAGAGGCTGGATCCGTTCCCCAGGTGGCAGATAATAATCTTTTTTCCGATTGGACTGATGCCCAGGAATTCACATACCCGGCGGCTGACGTAGCGGTGGCTGGTGCCATGGAAACCGTAGCGGCGAACATGCAGCTTTTCCTCATACATCTTTGGGACACCGTACATATACGCCTTTGGCGGCATGGTCTGATGGAAAGCGGTATCGAATACGGCAACCTGAGGCGTGCCTTTCATTACTTTCTCGCAGGCCTCGATTCCCATCAGGTTTGCGGGGTTATGCAGCGGCCCCAGCGGGAAGCATTCACGGATAGCATCCTTGACTTCCTGGTTCACCAGCATGGAGGCGGTAAATTTATTGCCGCCGTGCAGGACACGGTGGCCAACAGCACCGATCTCATCCGTGCTCCTGATAACGCCGAATTCCGGATCCTGAAGAATCTTCAGCATCAGCTGCGCCGCCGCCTCGTGATCCGGAATCGCTTCTTCCACCACCGTACTCTTATCACCCGCTGAATGCTTCAGCCGGCTTCCTTCGATACCGATGCGCTCCACAAGCCCCTTGGCCAGCTCCTGCTCGCCCTCCATGTCAATCAGCTGATACTTCAGTGAGGAGGATCCCGCGTTCACAACCAGAATCTTCATGATTTTCTCCGTCTCCTTCTTCGTATTCATGGAATTCACCTGTGTTTATTATACACAACATTCAGGCAAAAGAAAAGGGAAATTTTCAACCTTTCCGCACCTGCTGCCGGTAGGACCATTCCTCCCGGAGACCGGATCCCTGGCACCACAGACTCCAGGCCGGGTCCGGAGACAGTTCCTTCCTGTTTCTGCATATCCGGATCCCGCTTTCCCGCCAGTACGAGGTCATTTCAGAATCAGATCGCATGCCTAACAAAAGCGTTTCCCGCGGCAGGGGAAGCATATCAAGTGTTTCCTTTCTCCATCCAAGCATCGCTGCTGCGCAGATCCGGCTGATCCGGGCCTGGGGATAGCGGCGTGTACAGACAGCATTCAGCAGTTCCCTGCGTGTATTCACCTTCTGTGCCGCCTGAAAAATCCGGTCTTCCAGACCCTCAGAGACATCCGGCAAACCGGCGATTTCCGTCCGGTCCATTTTCCGCAGCTGCCGGATCAGTATTGAATCCGTCCTTCGTTCATCCGGAATTATCTGATTCAGGAATGCCCGCCGTATGATCCGGGCACTTCCTTCCGGCACTGCGCCGAAGGCATGGGCATAGTCTCCCCGGGCCAATGCTTTCCGGACTGCCATAGCTGAAGGGTTTTCGGATTCAATGGACTCCGTATGATAATCCCCGTCACGCGGAATAGCGCATGGGATAATTTCTGGTCGGACCCGATAAATTGCACGCAGATAACAGATGGCCAGAATATTATTGGGCTGCGCCATCGCGGAGGCAGCCTCGGGATCGATCTCCCGCATGGCCGATTCGACCGCCCGGGGGTAGCCGCAGCCTTCCGCCAGCAGTTTTTTCAGTCTGCTCCGGAATTCCTCCGAAGGTGATTCCGTTTGCTCCGCCGCCCGTTTCAGATGCAGCAGTTCTCTGCTTTCCGCACCGAATGCCAGATGGGTCATTCCAAGGGTCGACAGCAGAGAAATCGCGCCGATGGCATAATGTTCTGCATCCCTTACCGTCCATTCAGTCGGCAGCAGAAAAACCGCGTCTGCCCCGCCGGCCAGCGCACACTCCGCCCGGTCGTATGGGGAAAACATGGCCATTTCTCCCCGCTGCTTGAAGCATCCGCTCAGTACAACATAAGTGAAATCAGGCTGAACCCGCTCCCGGGCCAGCCTGAGATGCCTGGCATGTCCATTGTGGAAAGGATCATACTCCGCCACAATCCCCAAAATCCTCTTCATCTTCCGTATTCACTCCGGCAGATAACAGACTGTCATTCCTTTAAGTTCTCCAGCAGATACCGCGCCACAAAGACGCCGCTGGCACTGGCATGGCTCAGGCTGTGCGTCACGCCGCTGCCGTCTCCGATGACAAAAAGGCCTGGCTGGGTAGTCTCCAGATGGTGATCCAGCTCCACTTCCATGTTGTAAAACTTGACCTCCACCCCATACAGCAGCGTGTCATCATTCGCCGTTCCAGGCGCGATTTTGTCCAGGGCATAAATCATTTCGATAATCCCGTCAAGAATCCTCTTGGGAATCACCAGGCTCAGGTCCCCGGGAGTTGCGCTGAGGGTAGGCGTCACAAAAGAACCTTCGATTCGGCCCGGTGTGCTGCGTCTGCCCCGGATCAGGTCGCCAAAGCGCTGCAGAATCACGCCTCCCCCCAGCATATTGCTCAGCCGGGCAATACTCTCGCCGTATCCGTTGGAATCCTTGAAGGGTTCTGAAAAATGCTGGCTCACCAGCAGCGCAAAATTCGTGTTTTCTGTATGCTTTGCCGGATCTTCATAGCTGTGTCCGTTGACGGTGACAATGCCGTTTACATTCTCGCTGACCACCGCACCATGGGGATTCATGCAGAATGTTCGAACCCGGTCTTCAAATTTCTGGGTCCGGTAGACGATCTTGCTTTCATACAGTTCATCAGTTAAATGGCTGAAAACCGCCGCAGGCAGTTCAACCCGCACGCCGATATCAACCCGGTTGCTGTGGGTTCGGATACCCATCTCCCGGCAGATTCCCTCAAGCCATTTGCTGCCGCTGCGGCCCACGGAGATCACCAGCTTCGGAGCGGTATGCCAGGCATCTCCCACCTTGATTTCATATTGCCCGCCTTCATGCCGGACATCCTGAACCTGGTTTCCAAAGTGGAATTCCGCTTTGTCCTTCAGTTCCTCATACATTTGCTGCAGCACCACGTAGTTAATATCCGTCCCCAGGTGGCGGACCTCGGCGTCCAGCAGATGCAGTCCATTCTCGAGGCACTTCTTTTTGATCGCGGTATTTGCTGTGGAGTAAAGCTTTGTTCCGGCGCCGCCGTACTGCAGATTAATCTGATCTACATATCGCATCAGTGCAAGGGCCTTATCCTTGCCGATATACTCATGAAGGCTGCCGCCGAAGTCATTGGTGATATTGTATTTCCCGTCGGAGAACGCGCCGGCGCCGCCAAAACCGCTCATAATGGAGCAGGATGCACATCTGATACAGTTTTTAATCCTGTCTCCGTCAATGGGGCATTTTCGGCTTTCCAGGGGCTTTCCCATTTCAAAAACCCCAACCTTCAGCGGTTTCCGGGATCTGGTCACCAGTTCATAGGTGGTAAAGATGCCGCCGGGGCCTGCGCCGATAATCAACACATCATACTGCATGTTTTTTACTCCACTCATCATGATCCGGAAACAATGTTCCGGTGCAAAAAGCAGAGACGCTCTCAGAGAGTCTGCTTTTCCATCTGTTCCCCTTTTTCAAGAATGTCCACCACCCGGGGTGTCCATTCCTCCCGGCCTGCGCGGCGCTTTTCCGTCAGTTTCAGCACGAGCAGGCTCACAGCCAGGCCGAGCGCTGCCCCCGTCAGGGAAGGGACATCCTTCCCGCCGGAAACGGCATATCCCGCCAGCATGCCTGTGAGCAGCCCCATCAGAGGCAGGCCATAGGCGATGGCAGAAGCTTTCGCGACCATCCGGTCAGGCATATCCACAATGGCGATATCGCCGATCCGGCCTTCACCCTTTACCCGGATCCGGTGCTCCTTCTTTCCGCCTTCGCAGGCATGGCAGGCCGCGCAGGCTTCCGGCCGGCAAAAGGTAATCTCCATCATGCCGTTCCTGCTGTCCGTAATTTCACCGGGCTGTCTCATGGCTTATTCTTCCTCCTCATCAGTACGGCTGGACCGGCATATCCCATTTTTGCCTGTTCAGCCTGCACCTGCAGATATTCAACGCGGAAGGATTCCTCATCCTGCATGCAGGTGTGAACCGTTTTTCACATTTCATCCAGAATATCGTCAATGGAAATGGGAATGGTTACCAGCCGGGTGCTGTCATCCGCAAAGCCCGGCTGCAGATAAAACACGGGTTCTCCCGTTTCATCCAGATAGAAATCCTCTTCCGGGAAGAACACGTATTCCAGATCCTCTTCCTGCAGATCCTCCCGGATCTCGATACCGTCCATCTCCCGGAGCCGTTCCCAGACCATTTTCCGCACAGCATCATCCGCTTTTCCGGTTTGCCGGTTCTGCAGCCAGGTATCGCTTTCCTCGCTCTCCAGCAGGCCGAGAAGATAAGGCAGCGCCACAGAGGATCCCGGCTTCAGGCCTTTCCGGGAAAATGTATGTCCCGTATAGGTTTCCAGGCTGCCCTGCCGTGTGTTCAGCAGCACCGAAAAGAAGTCATCGTTATTGCAGGTTACTTCATAGGAAATCTCCACAGTGATGTTTTTCTGTGCTTTCTGCTCCCGGTAGTAATCCGCGTTCATGGGTATTTCGAATTCCTCTGCATCCCGGGCAATGGTCTGATAAAAAGTGTTGATCAGCTCCGCCGAGGAATCCGCCGGATCTACCTGAGGATAGGCATACGAATAGATATATTGGGCCTGATCCGTCAATTCAATCCTTACGGATCCTTTCAGATCTTCTGTCAGATCCAGCGGAGCTGCCAGTCCCGTTAATATCGGGAGCAGTGCCAGCAGAACTGTCACGCTCATGGCGATCGCTCTGCGTTTCATCCGCATGCTTTCCCTTTCCTTCCCTTTTTGTGATTTTTCTCCCGGTTCATGGCGGTTTGTCTCCCGGATTCTCCGGAAGCTCCGAATCCGGATTCCTTTATTTCGTATATGTATACCGGGCGTTCAGCCAGGGCATACTGTTATAGGTGGAGTATGCGTCTGCGTACAGCCGGTAATACTGTCCCACCACCCAGCTGGTCCTGCTGTAATTCTGAACCAGCACCGGCTGGCTCTTTCCGTCCTCGCTGGTATTGATGACCACCATCTGCGGTTTTTCGGAGATGGAGTACTGTACTACACCGGTCACCACATATACCTGTCCGTAACTGGCCCGGTAAGCCGTGTTGCTCAGCAGCTCGCTGTATCCTTCCGCGCTCAGCGGCCAGGCTTTCACCGTATATTTATCCGCCGGAGGCACGTAGTAGACCTTGTGCTCAACGGTAGATGGCTTCTTCCCCGGATAGGAGGCAGTGATAGAAATAATATTATCCCCGATATGGTCAAAAATCGCATTAAAGCTGAACTTTCCGGTGGAATCCAGGCTTGTGATGTCGAGATCGGAGTGGGGCGACGAGATTTCCACATAAGCTCCCGGCAGCGTTGTGGCGCTGACCTTAATGACATCATCATAGGTTGTACCGTATGTGCCCACCGCCAGATCCAGCGGAATCTCCTGCGGCGCACGGTACAGGGTCACGCGGAGAGTGTTATCCCGGCAGTACTGGCTGCGGACCACGATATTGAACACGTTGTCCCCGATCGGCTGTACTGTCGCGTTGTAGCTCATGATCCCTGTCTCAGAGGATACGGTGTCCGAACAGTCCAGCCCGTTGACCGTCACCTTGGAGCCGGGGCGGACAGTAATCTGGATGGTGCTCATGGTGGTGGAGACTTCGGTGCGCAACGCCTCCGGTGAATCCAGTGTTACCGGACTCAGGGGGATATAAATCGTATAGGTAATCGGCTCCAGAGGCGTCTGCCGGCCTGCCGCTGTTTTCAGGAAGGGCGTCATGGTCACATCCATCGTCTCTTCCAGTGTTCCCTCATAGTTGTCATACCAGGTATGATCCGCTACCTGCACCGTTGCAAATCCGCCGGAAACCACGTAGCTGGCGTGCAGCTCCCGGATATATATCTGCTGTCCGTCCTCTCCGGGAATCAGAATTGTATGCGCGGCCAGATCATCCATCATGCTGGCAGTTACGGAGGCCGCCGGACCTGCTGCGACATGGCTCTGCCGGTCCGTAAAAAAACGCCAGGTAAAATATCCTCCTGTCGCAAGCATCGCGACCAGGAGAAGCGTTCCGAAAAAATGCAGGGCTTTCCTGCGTTTCCGTGCCCGGGAAGGCATTTTTTTCCCGATTGAAGAAGCATAGGCATAATGGTGATTGGCCATGGGATCATCATATACCCGGTCATAGCTCCGGGGCTCAATGAAGCTTCCCGTATCATCCATATACCGGACCCGATGGCGGATTTCCGCTTCCTGCTCTGCGGCAAGGCCTTCCGGAGAAACCCGGCGCATCCGGATTGTTCCCTTTGCATCCGGCGGCAGCTCCTCCCAGGAGGATTTCCGCTCCGGCTCCGCGCCTTCGATCCGCGCGGTGTCCTCGTTCCCGGTATTTCTTCGAAGTTCCTTCTGCTTCTCAGCGCCTTCCTGTTTCCTTTTTTTCAGGTCCTGCATCTCCCGGGCCAGCACATCGCGGGCGTCCGGCGTGCTGTCCGCGTTGCCGAATTCATCCACCCGGATATAGGCAGTTCCGGGACCCTCATCCCGCAGGCTTTCCTTCCATTCAAGCCGGGATGCCGCGTCAATATTCAGCGGAGCTCCGCATCGGGTACAGTGGGGCATGGAAGCCCTGTTCCACTGGCCGCATTCAGGGCATTTCATGGCTCTTAATCATCCTCCACCACCAGGAAACTGTTCTTCAGATAGTTCGCCATCGCACTCCGGCAGGCTTCCCAGTCAATCTCCTGTACCGCCATGGAAGCGAATGTAATCGGCGAAGCAGCTCCGTCAGGGGGGATCCGCAGCTCCTCAATCGTGCAGTCCCGCAGGGAGTAGGCGTATCTGGCCGCGTTCAGCATCTCCTCCAGGTTGATGTTGGTCATGGTATTGTTATCCATAATATTGTTTACCAGCGCTTCTGCTTCCTCCCAGGTGATCTCCCGGCATTTGTCCGCCAGCGTGCTCATCACGGTTCTGGCCCGCTGGGTCCGCATAAAGTCACCGCCGCCGCCCGCTTTCCGGATCCGCATGTAAATCACGGCGCTGTGGCCGGCGAAATGGTACAGCCCGGGCCGGTGTGTCGCCCCGGCGCGCAGGTCGGTGCCGGTTTTCACGTTCCGGACTGATCCGTCAGGCACCGCATATTTTCTCAGGTAGTTGATTTCCTCCCGGTTCAGCTCAATATCCACGCCGCCCAGATAATCCACAATATTGGCAATCTGGGTAAAGTCAAACAGCAGATAGTCCTCCACCCGGACATTGATATGCTGGCTGATCACCCGGCAAAGCGCCTCCGGTCCCAGCCGTTTTGCAATATAATTGATCCGGCCGAATCCCATCTCCTCCGGGTTTTCATCCATTGGCCGCCATACCAGCGCATCCCGGATAAAAGAGGTCAGCATCACCCGGTGTGCCCGGGTGTCCAGCGTTACGAGCACAATTCCGTCCGTGTTGCCCAGATTTCCGGGATTTCCATGCCATACGTCCGTGCAAAGCAGCAGATAGTGATGCTGTCCCTCCTGGACCGGCGCAATTTCTTCGATCGGAATGGTCTGGATCGGCTTCGGTGCCCGTTCATCTCCGGCTGCACTTCCTGCCGCCGCCAGACAGATGATCAGTATGATGCTCATCAGCCTGCATTTCATCATCCATCCCTTCCTTTCGTGCGGAAATAACTGCTGATATTATATCTGATCCCCGGGAGTTTTGTAAAGCCGGGCCGTGCCTGGCCCGGATCAGAACGGCGCCGGTATGCTGAATGTCCTCCCGTCCAGCTGAGGCAGCCTTCCGTCGGTTTCAATTTTCAGGCTCACGGCACAGAGCCGCAGTGTTCTGGTCCGGTTCTCCCGGTTCCACATCCGGTCTCCGTAAACATCATCCCCGAGAATCGGATGCCCCAGCGCTGCCAGATGGGCTCTGATCTGATGGGTTCGTCCGGTGATCAGGTGAATCCTCAGCCGCGAAACAGGTCCCGTCTCGATCGTATCATAGGCAGTGATGATCCGCTTTGCCCCTTCCCTCGGATGATCCAGCACCTGCACTCTGGCCGCCTTCGCGTCCTTGATCAGCCACGCCCTGCATTCCGCCCGGGGTGGTTTTGGAATTCCCCGCACAAGGCATTCGTATTCTTTTTCCAGGCTTCGCTCCCGGAATATTTCTGTCATCGTCTCCAGCGCCGGCGCATTCTTTGCAAAAAGGCACAGACCGCTTGTCTGGTTATCCAGCCGGTGACAGGCTGCCGGAAGGAAAACGTTTTCCGCCGGCAGCGCCCCTTCCCGGACAGCGCGCGCACACAGATCCGTCAGCGTAATCCCGCCTTTTCCGTCCGGCTCGACGGAAATCCCGGCCGGTTTGTTGACCAGCATCACGTCCGCGTCTTCATAGATGATTGCCAGCGGGATTTCTTTCTCCGTTTCCGGCAGGTAGATCCGAAGCTGCTGGCCCGTCTGCACCCGGACCTCCTTCGCCACCCGCTTTCCGTCCAGCTTGATGTCTCTGCGTAAAAAAGCCGCTCGGACACTTCCTTCCGGCAGCTCTGGAAAATATCGGTGAATCAGGCGATCCACCCTTTCTCCCTCCCCCTGGGGAGGAATGATCAGTTCCTTCAGATTCATGGTCTCCTGTCCTGCAAAAGCGTCTTCATCGCTTCGGGTAGCGTGACACTGCTCTGCTTCTGGTTTTACTGCATCCGGGCCATATTCAGGGATACCCATTTGGGGACCCGGTCATGAATGTCCGCCAGCGCGGAGAGCATTTCCGCAGTCGGCAGACAGATGATCCTTGAAGCCAGAACCTCCCGCATCTCCTGAACCGGCGCTCCCTGTTTCGCAAGCAGCATCAGATCCTCGACCGTATCCTCCGCCCCGGCTTCCGGGCGGGTCAGCTGCTGAATAACATCCAGCATTTTTTCGTACAGAGGATCCTCCACCTCCATCAGGCTTTCATAGATTTCCTCCATCCGCTGCTGATCCCCGGATATCGTGAGGCGCTCCGGACGCTGCAGAAAGCCCCTTGGATCTGCCAGGCCCGGATGAATCAGCATCAGCCGGCCCTCCTGATCAATCATGGTTTCGAACGAAGCCTTCAGCAGCCGGCTGTACAGCACAAGCTGGTCGGCCGCCATGGTCCCCTGCAGCTGCCATGCCAAATCCCGGATCACCGTTTCCGCCGGCATGGCGCCAGCCAGATAAAGGGTGTTATCAACGGTTTCCACGATTCTTTCAACGATTTCATGGATCCGTTTCACATCATCGCTGGCAGTCGTCAGGATGGTCATCAGGCAGGCCCACCTCGGCATCAGGATCCAGTCCTTCCGGTTCGGGTCCACCTGGCACCACAGGCGTTTAATCAGGGATCGGGCCGGAATCAGGTCATTCCAGTCGTAAAGCGGCATTTCCCCGCCGAGAACAGCCAGCTTGATCACCAGATCAGTCTCTTCCGGGCTCAGGAGTGCGTACTCCGCTACAAAATGGGACAGCACCTGTTTCCGCATTTCCTCAATTGTATGCAGCCGGGGTTCCTTCTCTTCCTCCGCCATCCAGCTGATTTCGAACAACCGCTCCGCATCCACATCCGTTGTTTCCGCGTCAAAAAGGCCGCAGCCGCCCAGACCTGCGAGCTCCTTCTCGCAGGATTCCAGGCGGCTGGCCCGTAAGATGCTCAGCGTCCGATCCGTCCACCTCGTGGAACGTGTTTTGAAGTCAGATACCATGCTTCTCCTGTACAGTTCAGATTTTGACGATCCATCCGTTTTCATCCGGCAGCCGTCCATACTGGATGCCCGTCAGGGTGTCATAAAGCTTCTGGCTGATGGTTCCGATGCCGCCGTCACCAACGGTCACCTTTTCACCCCGGAGCGCCAGCGTGCCCACAGGGCTGATCACCGCGGCCGTACCGGTTCCAAAGGCTTCCGTCAGCTTGCCGCTCTTTGCGTCCGCAAAAATCTCTTCCACGTTCAGCCGGGCTTCTTCCGCTTCATAACCCAGCTGTTTCGCCAGCTTCAGCACACTGTCCCGGGTGATACCGGGCAGAATGGATCCGTTCAGCTTCGGGGTCACAATTTTGTTCCCGTAGGCGAACATCATGTTCATGCTGCCCACTTCTTCAACGTATTTCTGCTCTACGCCATCCAGCCAGAGCACCTGGCTGAAGCCCTTCTTCTCCGCCACGTCTCCGGCCAGAATGGATGCCGCATAGTTTCCGGCACACTTCGTAAAGCCCACGCCGCCGCGAACCGCGCGCACATATGCATCTTCCACATAGATGCTCACCGGCTTCAGCCCTTCCTTGTAGTAAGCGCCTACCGGGCTCAGGATGATATAGAACAGGTAAGTCTTGCTCGCGTGGACACCCAGGCCTACATCCGTGGAAATCATTGTCGGGCGGATATAAAGGCTGGTTCCATCCCTGTGCGGCACCCACTCCGCATCCAGCCGCACCAGCTGCTTCAATCCCTCCAGGGCCGTTTCCTCATCCAGCGCAGGCATGCCCATGCGCTGGGCGCTGCGGGTCATCCGGGCCAGGTTGTCGGCCGGCCGGAACAGCTGAAGTCCGCCGTCTTCCCGGCGATAGCATTTGGTTCCCTCGAAGATCGCCTGGCCGTAGTGCAGCACCATGGCCGCTGGATCCATGTCAAAGCATCCGTAGGGGACGATCCGGGCATTGATCCAGCCCTTCCCTTCCTCATAGTTCATCAGGAACATATGATCTGTAAAAATCCGTCCGAATCCAAGAGCCGTTTCGTCCTGAGGCTTCTGTTTCGGTGTGGTGGTCTTCGTAATTTTGATTTCCTGCATGGTTTCTCGCTTCCTTTCTCAGTTTCTGGGACGATTATACTCCTTCCCGGCTTCTTTGGCTATGTTTTTTTGCTGTATTCCGGGCCGCCCCCTGGTTTCCCCCGGACTCCGGCAGGTCTTTTTCGTCCGGTTCCCTTCATGAGTCGGAGCCATTATAGGCACTTTCCCTCCATTTATCAATCCCTGCCTGCGGGCAGGGCAGTCTCATTTGAAATTGAATTATAATGTATAATATGGTAATAAAAACTACCATACAGCCAAAAGGAAAGGAGGAGATCGAAATCGAATTAAAGCCAACGAGGTGAAGGATAATGAAGAAGGCAAAAGAGCTCTCGTTGGACAGACTGATAGAACTTGTAGAAGATAATCTGCCGGATCCAAGAAGACCAGGAGGGAACATACGGCATAAACTGGTGGATTTGTTGGTAATAGTGCTGTTGGGAGTAATATGCGGATGCGAGACATGGATAGATATAGAGGATTATGTACGAGCGAAATATGAATGGCTGAAAGGATTTCTTGAATTACCGGGCGGGATACCAAGTAACGATACATATCGGCGGCTCATGGAAAGGATCCGAACAGAAAAACTGGAGGAGATATATAGGCAGTGGGTTTTGCCATATGTAGGAGGGTGTATAGGGAAGCACGTAGCGATAGACGGAAAAACAATCTGTGCAGCAAGCAACAACCGACAGAGTCGCGAAGAAACGGATGAAGGGAAACTGCATATAATCAGTGCGTGGGTCAGGGAGGATGGAATCTCCCTGGGGCAGGTAAAAACGGATGAGAAAAGCAACGAGATTACAGCCATACCCAAGATGCTGGAGACATTGGATATCAAGGGAGCGACAGTAACAATTGACGCCATGGGATGCCAGGTGGAAATAGCCGGGAAAATAGTGGATCAGGGAGCCGTCTATATGCTGGCACTGAAGAAAAACCAGCCGAGTCTGTATGAATCTGTGGAAGAATATTTTAAATGGGCAAGGACAGAGCCAACGGAGAAGAAACAGATCAAGGAATACAGCTACGAAGAGCATGAACATGGCCGCCACATACACCGGAAGGTTGAGGTGTGTAATGACGTATCCTGGATTGAAACAGTGCGGGAGTGGAAACAATTATCCTCAATCATCTGTGTGACCCGGAAGGGAGAAAGAGAAGGTCGTCAAACTGAGGAAACGGCATACTATATCAGCAGTCGGGAATGGGAAGCAAAAGATGCCGCGAAGTGCATACAAGGCCACTGGTCGATTGAAAACAATCTGCACTGGTCATTGGATACCGCGTTCAATGAAGATGAATCACAGATATTCAAGGGAAATGCGCAAGTAAATCTTAATGTTGTCAGAAAAATCGCTCAGGGATTGCTGAAGTCGGAAACTTCATTCAAAGGTGGCAGCATCCGCAGAAAGGCCAATCGTGCTGCTATGCTGAACGACTATGCCGAAATGGTTTTAAAACTTGGTACGAAACAGTAATTGCTATATATCCGGCAGGATTTGTTTGCCAACCTCTTTTTCAAATGAGTTGGCCCTGGGCTGAATTCCTGAAACCCTTGACAGCAGACGGGCCGGGCTGTAGAATAACCCGGTATGACTCGAATGGGAGGACTGTATTCGTGCTTGAATGTATCGTCACCAAGTTTGGTGGCAGCAGTTTGGCAAATGATGAACAATT
>JAFRGU010000245.1 GCA_017433675.1 Clostridia bacterium | reverse complement strand
GATGCTCCTCGAGAACTACGGCTACGAGGTCATCGACCTCGGCCGCGATGTCTAACCCCAGGCCGTGGCCGATGCCGTTCTCGAGTCGGGCGCCAAGCTCGCCGGCCTCTCGGCCCTCATGACCACGACCGTCTCCGGCATGGCCGAGACCATCGAGCTCCTGCGCGAGCAGGCGCCCGGATGCAAGGTCATGGTGGGCGGCGCCGTCCTCAATCCGGAGTACGCGCAGATGGTCGGTGCGGACTACTACGCTAAGGACGCCACCGAGGGCGCGCGCATCGCGGCGGAGGTCTACGCGGACTGAGCCTGATCAACCGGGATGGGGATCAGGGCGTCCATGCTCAGGATCTCGCCCTCCTCGCTGTAGACGAGGGTTCCGCCGTACTTGTCGACCACGGCGAGGATGGTCTCCAGGCTGATGCCGCCGCTCACCGGCAGGCCGTCCTGGATGAAGAGTTCGCCCAGGCGGAAGTTCTTGATGCCCACGGCGGCCATGCCCATCTGGGAGCGAATGGACAGCGAGATCGAGCGCTTCTCCTTCTCGGGTACCTGGCAGCTCGCCTTGATCGCATCGTCGAGGGCGGTGCCCAGGAAGGCGTAGAGGTCGGGCGCCCCCATGAAGGCCAGGGCGTCCCCGTCGGCGATGCACGAGAAGGAGATGTCCTCGTATTCGCAGGTCAAGCTCTTCTCGGTGAGGATGACGTCGAGGGCGGCGTTGCCCGTCCGTACGGCCGAGTCGTAGACGTCGATCTGGTGGATGACGTCGGCTAGGCGCCCGCGCGAGATGCCCTTGGCCGATCCGTGGGCGAGCAGGTATGAGGAAGCGTCCGGATCTCTGATCCGGGTAACGCTTCCCATATTACAGGAGTCCGCAAGTGTCAAGCGCAAGCGCAGGCAATGCGGAAACGACGATCATATGAGGAGTACCCATGGAGTATCTGGAATTGCCCGTTTCATCGGATCCTTATCAGGTGATGTATCTGTCCGTCGCGCCGGATGGGAATGCCTTTCTGGCCCGGGTGGAGCTGCGGTTTCTTCCGGCCACGGGGCATTGGTTTCTATCCATCGCTGATGCCATGACGGGAAAGATCTATGTGAACCAGATCCCGGTTGTGTGCTCCCATGGGGTGCTGAATGATCTGCTGGAGCCTTTCCGCTGGCGCTTTCAGGGCGCCGGGCTGGGCTCCCTCTTCTGCCTGAAGGCGGTGGAGCATCCCGGCAGTCCGGATCCCGGGGAGGATAACCTGGGGGAGTTCCGGCTGATCTGGGGCGACCGATGGAAGAAAGGGGAGGCCTGATCCGATGACTGCGCCCGCATCCCTTTCCGGCTTTTCCCGGAATCATTTTCAGGCCTCTTCCCAGGATCCGGCCCGGAGCCTGACCCGGGACCTGCGCCTTTTCGCCGACGGCTGGGAGATTGGCCATGGATGCCCTATGGTCCTGACAGCCCGGGAAACCCTGACCCTGCGCCCGGCGCTGCACCGGCTGGAGATTCGGAACCTGTCCGATTCCGCTGAGGCAATGCTTTCCGCTGCCCGGAATCTGGAGGTCCGCTCTGGGGCTTCCGTACTGGCCTTTGGGGAGCCGGTGGAGGTGCTGACACGCCCGGTTTCCGGAAGCTATTCCGGCTCCGGCGGGCTGCAGGCTTTCGGCGGGGGCGGCGCTGCCGGTTCCGACCATTCTTCTTCCGGTGCTCCTGCCTCTGCTGCTTCTGCCTCGTCCGGCGGCGCGCCTTTCCGTCTGACGGAGATCGTCTTTTCCCCGGGGCTTTCTCTCTGGAGATCTACCGTTTCCCTCTCCGTGGCCGGCGGCATGACCCTCCGGGATACGGTGCGGGCGCTGCTGGCTGCCTCCGGTACCGGTATCCCCCTGGCAGCCTGGACCGGATCCAATCCGGCGCTGACCCGCCCACAGGCCTTCTTCGGCCGAACCTGCGATGCCCTGACCCTGCTGGCGGAGACGGCCGACGCAGACGCGCATCTGACCGCCGCCGGGCTGATCCTCTCCGGGCGGGAGCGGCGAGATCCATCCTCCCCGATTCCGGAATCCTTGCTGCCGGCCGTGCCGATTCGAACCGGGAACAGGCTTCTGCTCACCACGGCCATGCTGGGCTGGCCGCTGGGAACCTTTGTCCGGGTTTCCTGGCACGGCGTTGCCTGGACCGGCCGCCTGGTGTCCCGGCTGATCCAGGCGGACAACCGGGAAGGGCCTTGGAAAAGCGAGCTGGAAATCGAACTTTCGGAGGATTGACGCTGCATGGATAAGACCCCTGAAATGCTTCGAAACTGATTGGAGGATTGACGCCTTATGGAGATGACCCTGGAACCCCTTCAGCAGATGCTGGCGGCCTGGAAGCGAGACATCTTTTCCTCCCTGCACGCGGTGCTTCCCGGCCTGATCCGGTCCTACGATCCGGATACCGGCTTGGCCACCGTGCAGCCCGGGCTGAGCGGGAAGGGGAGCGATGGGAAGATCCTGACGGCGCCTATGCTGACGGACGTGCCGGTTCTCCTGCCTTCGTCGGACTTCGCCGTTGCTTCAGGTTCCTTCTGCCTGCTCTTCTTCACGGATGGCTGCCTGGATGGCTTTCTGGCCTCCCGGCAGCCGGTCCTTCCGGCCTCTCCCCGCCATCATGATCTGTCGGACGCCATTGCCCTGGTGGGTTGGTTTCCGTGCTTTGATGCTACCATGCCGGGCTGAGATCTGAACACCGCTTCGTCACAACGGCCTCGCCGCGGCATCATGATCTGTCGGATGCCATCGCCCTGGTGGGCTGGTTTCCCTGCTTTGATGCCGCAATGCCCGACTGAAATATGCTGTGATTCAATTAAATGTACCCTTGCCAATCCGTTTCATCCGGAGGTGATCCTTCCGCATGACATCCCGCCCCATTGATTCTGCCGGAGATATCCTCCCGGTATTGTCCGTCTCCGATCTTCTCTCCGGCGCCCCGGCTGCTGCTGCCGGACTCCGGGACCACCTGAACCTCTTCGCAGGCGACTGGTGGGAATACGCGGATCGGGGCAGCGAGATCTTCGATCTGCTTTCCCTCTCCCGGCGCAGGGAGCGGGACGCGGAGACGCTCTCCGCTTACCTGACCGCCTATATCCTGGCCTTCCCGGCGATCCGGTCCGTTTCGGACATCCGGGCTTCCTTTTCGGGCCCGCGCTTTTTCTTCGCCTGCACCGCCCACACGGAAACCGGGGAAACCTTCCCGGTATCCTTCCAATCCCAGTAAAGGAGCCCCAATATGGCCTATTTTGCTCCCTATATCGATGAAACCGGCGTTCATATCCCCACCTATCAGGATCGGTTGGACGCGTTGACTTCCGCCTATGTCTCCATTTTCGGCCCGGAAGCAAATCTGGAGATATCCTCCCCGGATTATCAGCTGCTGTCCGTTTTTGCCCGGGCCCTGGATGATCTTTCCGCCCTGATCACGGCAGATTTTGCCTCCCGGAATCCGGCTTATGCCGCCGGTGCTGCCCTGGATCTGCTGCTGCCCCTCTTTGGTCTGACCCGGCAAGGCGCTACGTATTCCACTGTCATGCTGACCCTCTCCGGCACCCCGGGCGCCGTCCTGCCAGCCGTTCCGGAGGCCCTGGATGATGCAGGGTATCTCTGGCGAGGTCAGACTGCCGGCATTACCCTGGATGAAAACGGGGAGCGGACGGTGGAAGCGGTCTGTGCCACTCCTGGCGTCGTCTCCGCCGCTGTGGGGGCGGTGCATCGGCTGGTTTCCCCGGTGGCGGGCCTTGCCGCCGTGGTCAATCGCTATGCCGCCATCCCCGGCCGGGACGCGGAATCGGACGCCTCCTGTCGGGCCCGGATGCGGCTGGCGGCCGCCGCCCCGGCCGTCTCAACGCTGGAGGCCCTGGAATCCGCTCTCCGGGCCATCCCCGGCGTCCGCTCCTGTGTGGTCTATGAGAATGATACCGACGCCACCGATGCCCGGGGCATCCAGGCCCATTCCCTCTGCGCCGTGATGGATGGGGGACTGACCTCCGCCATCGCCCCGGTCCTCTTCGCCAAAAAGGCGCCGGGCATCGGCACCTATGGAAGCATTTCTGCAACAGTGGAGGATTCCTGGGGCCATAGCCATACGGTCAGCTTCCAGCGGGCGGCGGAGGTGCCGGTTACCATCACGGTGGTGCTGAAGCCCCTCGCCGGGTTCGACGCATCCGCTGCGGATCAAATCCGGGAGGCTCTGCTGGCCTATGGGGAGACGCTGGGGGTGGGGCAGGACCTGGTGGTCCCGGCCCTCTATGGGCTGATTTATGCTCAGGATACGGGCAGCACCCCGACCTTCTCCGTTTCAACCCTGCATGTTACCGCTGGCGGCACGGCTACCTCCGGCGTGCTCCATGGGGTATGGAATCAGCGGTATGGATTCCAGTCCACCCTGATCCGGATCACCGTCGAAGAATGAATTTGAAAGGAGTTCCCATGCGCGAAATCACGAAAACCATCACCCTCCCGGTCGGGGAGGAGAACCTGAACTTCCGGCTGACGAAGCTGGATGCCTTCGCCGGCGCCAGACTGCTGAAAACTCTCTCCCATGCCGAAACCGGTGACCTGTGGCAGCTGCTGCTCTCCCTGCCGGATTACGAGCTGGAGTCCATGATGCGGGTCTGTCTGCGCTATGCGGAGGCGGTGCTGCCGGCGGGGCCGATCCCGGTGCTCTCGGGAAGCGGGTGGGGCATCCCGGATCTGGAGCATGACGCCTGGACCTGCCTGAAGCTGACGGCGGAGGTGATCGCCTGGACGCTGGAAGGTTTTTTTCCCGAAAGCGGCTCCCCTTCGTGAGCCGCCCGGGAAGCTTTATCCCCGCCGAAGCCCCGAATATCGATGAGCTGGCCTTCGTTCCGGTGGCCGCCGGCTATTGGCGCCAGCATGAGCTCTGGGACGGAACCTATACCCTGGACGACCTGCTGGATATTCTGGAGCTCATCGCCTTCAGGCAAGAAAATGAAAGGCGAGCAATGGAGGTGAATTGACCCATGCCCATGCAGGAATTTCTGGCATCCTATGCGGTCCAGGTGGATGAGGACGGAGCCCGCAGGCTCCAGCGGATACTGGAGCAGAATCGGGAAGCCGGGCAGGAGCTGGCCTCTGTTTTCTCCGCTGCCCGGGAGGCCTTAACTGCCCTGAAGAAGGAGCTGTCCGATTCCGCCGGCCTGCCTAATCTTATGGCTGCTTTGGGGGCTGCTGTGCCACGGATACCCTCCGGGATCGGTGGGCTCGGTGGAGGCAGCGGGATCGGCGGGGTTGGCGGCAGCGCGTCCTCAGGGATCGCTTCTCTGGCTGCCTTTTCCCGACTGTTCAACGTTTCCGGAGCTTTTCCGGCTTCACTTCTTTCCGGCCTCAGCAGCCCAGGCCCTGATCCCGGCCTGATGAATCTGCGGCAGGCGCTGACCGCTGATACGAGCCTATCCATCGGAGCGGATTTCACCGAGGCCGATGAAGCCCTAGCCGATTTCCGGGCCCGGCTGGAGGCGGAGCGGCCGAAGCTCTCCGTTAACCCCTCTGGCATCCCGACAGCGGTCTCTTCTGCCGTGGCTTCCATCCGTTCTATGATGGGCTCCCTGCGGATCACGGTTCCCGTGGATGCGGTGCCCACCGTCAACACGGATGGGCTTCCCGGAAACGGCGGTGCCGGCGGATCCACCGCGGCAGGCAGTTCCTCCGGAGGGACACCCGGTAATGCCTCCCGCCTTCCCCAGACCAGTGGTGTTACCGCCTATGCCTATGGCGCCGGCGGCCGGGTGGCTGGGCCCACGCTGGCCATGATCGCCGAGGAAGGGAAACCGGAATATGTCATTCCGACGGACGATGCCGGCCGGGCGCTTTCCCTGATCCGGTCCCTGCTGGGGGAGCTTTCGCTACCGGCAGGCGCGGCAGTGATTTCCGGGCTGTCAGGCCACTCAGACGATTCCAGTGGAAATGGGAATCTTGCCACGAAAGATATGATGCCCTCTTCAGCAAGCCTGCTTTCGTCCGCAGTCTCGGGTGTCCTCAGGTCCTCGCTGTCTGACCTGTCTGCCGCTGCCAGGGCCGCCCTGCTGCCTGCCGCCGCAGCTCCATCTGTTTCCTCCGTGCAGGCCCCGGTGACCATCAACGTCACAGCCGCGGCGGCCGCCCCGGAGGCCGTGGCCCGCTGCATCTATGACACGGCGGAGCGCAGCCTGCTGAAAACGCTGAAGGGAGTCTTTGCCTGAGGCTTGCCTTCCTTGCGGCACTGCCCGCGACCCATCCAGCCAGTCCCTGAAAGGAGCCCTCGCCTGATGCCATCCTCCACTGCTTATATCCTCGTGAAAAAGGTCGGTTACCGCTATACCTTCGATGGTGTAACCGCCATCTCTCATGCCCTGAGCCTGAAGCTGTCCATGGACGGCGATGCGGCCCTTTCCTCGGATTACGTCAACCAGGCACGGAATGAGCCGGACACGGTGACCCTTTCCGTGGTGGCCTCCGACGCCCATGTGCCGGTGATCGGCTGGAGCCGCCAGATGATGACATCCCTCTGTCAGATCAAGGAGCTGCGGCTCCTCTGCCAGGTGGTTACGCCGCTGCGGGCCTACGATAACATGTTGCTGACAGCCCTGGCCGTGCAGCAGGATGAGACCTGCCCGGACGGCTGGACCGGCACCCTGACCTTCACCCGGGCAGAGCCCCAGCGCAGCGCCAAATCGGCAGACAATTCCTCCACGCCGGTTTCATCCGGCTCCGCCGCCGCGAGGAATCTGGGTTCCCGATCCGGATCCGTCCTGCAGACGATCCTGCGGGAAGCCGGAATAAGATAAAAAAACCGGAAGCCGATTCTCTATCTTCACCGCTATCTTACACTGCCCTCCGATTGATCGATTGCCCCGATCCTGAAACGGAGGGACGGCTCTTCCCGTTCCATCTGCGATGGAACTGAAGGACCGTCCCTTTCCGTTTCAGAACTGCCAACGTATGGAGAAAGAATATGCCTGAACTCACGCTTTCGAATTATCTCTCCCTCTTTTCCCCGGCGCACCAGGGGAAGCCCCGCTTTATGGCGCTGGCCTCCGCGGCGCTCTCCCAGGCGGCGGATCTCCTCACCCTCCTCCAGTCCGCCTTTCCGGAAGCCCGAACCATCGACACCGCCACAGGCTCCGCCTTGGATGCCCTGGGAGCGCTCCTGGATGTGACCCGGCCGGCCTCCGCCTCGGATGAAGACTATCGATTCCTGCTCCGGGCCAGGATCGCCGCCCGCCAGTGGAACGGCACCAATGAGGGCCTGCCGGATGTGCTGGCTGCGGCCTTGCCCAGACTGAATGCCGCCTGCAATGATAACGCGGACGGCTCCGTTACCATCACCCTGTCGGGGAATCCGCCTTTCCCTTTGAGAGATTTGATTCCCGTGCCCGCGGGCGTTCGCTTGATCCAATCCGAAGGTGAAACAGAGCCGGATTAAGGCAACTACATTTATGCTCAGCCCTTTTCATGGCCGATAATCCAACTATACATCTACAATATGCGGAATGCAGAAAGGAGCCATGCTCTTTGATCCCATTATCAGTTTTCTTGGCGAATGTATCGGCTATCGTGGCGAAAAATCCGTCTTATCGTCTGGGTGGCAGCGGCACGGACGGCACCTGTGACTGCATCGGACTCATCATCGGGGCCATCCGGCGGTCCGGGGAGAAATGGTCCGGTATCCATGGCTCCAATTATGCCGCCCGATCGGAAACGATGAACCTGCGGCCTATCGCATCCGGCTCCGAGCTGAAGATCGGGGAGGTAGTCTATAAGAAGCGCAATCCAGGCTCCGATTCCTACAGCCTTCCTGACCGCTATCGGAAAGGCGGTTCTCAGTATAATGGAGACCTGGCGGACTATTATCACATCGGGATTGTGGAAAGCGTTTCCCCGCTGCGCATCCGCCATATGACCTCCCCGAAGATGCGGCTCGATACGAAACTCGGGGCCTGGGCTGCGCATGGATGGCTGAAGAAGGTGAGCCCGCCTGACAGCCAGGCAAAAGCAAATGCTGCGGAATCAGATGAGAAGAAAGCTTCTCTTCATGGAAATGCCCAATTCGATCAACGGAATTCTGGTGGTTCTGATCATGAATCATCCATTCCGGATGAGCTGATCCTGGTCAGCAGGAGCGATCTGGAGAATGCCTATGATCTGATCGGGAATGCGCTGGGTCTCAGAGGATAGGGAAGGGGCTCCCGCCCAGCCTATCCTTGCCTGTGAAGAAAAATGGACTGGTCATTTGACTGGAAGGAGATGATTCTCATGGATCTTTATCAAGTTTTTGGCCTGGTGGGTATTCCATCCGTGATCAGCGGGCTGGTCGCCCTGCTGATCCAGCGGTCTCTGAAGACCCGGGACGAGCGGCAGGAGGAGATTCGGGCTAAGTCGGAGGAAATGGAGCTGCAGAACCGGGCCATCATGATGGGCCTGCAGGCCATCCTCCGGGACCGACTGCTGCAGGGCTACCGCTACTATGCGGGCAAGGGCTGGGCGGACTATGAGGATCGGGCGAATCTGGAAAACCTCTGGTTTCAATATCATGCGCTGGGGGCGAACGGCATCATGGATGAATACCGGAAGCGGTTTCTGGCGTTGCCGGTGGCCCCGGGGGATGGGACGGCTGCAAGGGGTGGAGGGGGAAAGGAAGGCGAATTGGGGAGTGAAAAGGGAGCGCGGCGGCCAGGATTTGAACCGCCACGCTGGGAAAAATGATCTTGAGAAATGATCTTGTATGAAAGACGTGAAAGAAAGGAAGGAATGGAAAATGCTTACTAACACCAATTGGAAGAACTGGCTGAAGGCCGCCGGCATCCGCGCAGTCCGAACCTTTGCCGAAGCTGCCCTGGCCTATATCGGCACCGGGGCCGTCGTCCTGGGGGACGTGAACTGGCTGGCGGCTTTATCCGCCGGCGCCTTCGGGGCGGTGACCGCCCTGCTGCTGGCCCTGTCCGGTCTGCCGGAAGTGGACCCGTAATTATTTCTAATAAATCGTATTGCCTTTCAGTTAGCAGTCTCTCAGGAGGCTGCTAATTTGCTTTGTTATGAGAATTCTTTATCAGTAAGGTGGGTGTGCTCAGCAGAAAAATAGAATCGAATGTGGAACGAAAAGGACCGTCCCCAATGGCATTTAGTTTAGCCCAAGAGGGCTGAAAATACAAGCACTTAAAGGTGTCAGTGAGTTATCAATCTGTCGTGAAGGGGTTCCAGAGAAAAGAAGGGATCAGCAAACAAAGGAATTGAATCCCCGACAAAAAAGGTATAAACTTTTCCTGGAGTTTAGGATACTCTGTAGTTAAATTCCCTGCTGGATTGTTCTTCTATGCGAGGACGTGGAACGTGACGATCTGGTCGGATAGGTGTAGGAGCCAACCTCAGGCGATCCAACAACTCCATTTCGCTAATGCTGCCATGCAGGTAGGCTCTGCAGGGACCAACAGCATTAGCGAAATTCACTTTATATCGGTATTTTGTGTGTTTATGGACACGTAGGATATCAGCATGGACACAAAGATAAGCACAATAGTTAAACATGGTGAGGGAACAGAAGATTTCCTGGAGGACAGACTGGGCAGATTTACCATGAAAATGTAGCAAATCAACAGGATACTTCAAATCCCGATAAGCATTTTCAATGCCCCAACGCAGGTGATATAGCTTTTTTAACTTTTTTGGAGGGAACTTGTCCCGGGGCAGATTGGTTACCAGGGATTCATAAGAGCCATCTGCGAGCTGGATTCTCACGAGTCTGAACTGGATGGGATAGATATCCGCGGATGATTTAAGGAAATCAAAATGGCCACGGCTAACTTTTACGAAGCGATCATCTTTCTGGTGAGATTTAGAAGCCGAAAATGAGAGGACTTTATCCACATCAATATCCAGTTCTCCATCAGAAGGAAGATGAAGAGTATGAAGGAATCCATTGCTGTCCAGATCTTTTGCTCTGATCAGATAATTGATCTTGTTTTCAATCAAATGAGCAAGTTCGTTGTATCCTTCGTATCCACGATCTGCCAGAAGAATCACTTTAGTGGGATCCGGCAAGCGGCTGACAAGGGAAATCAAAGCAGCACGTTCTTTTATATGCATACCGGGATCAATATCAACATCGACATAAATGCGATTGAGGATATCGAACAAGCCATTGATATGCAGCTGATTATATGATTTCCTGTCCTCTCTGGCTATCACAGAATATTCTTCTTCCTCCTCGTTGCGCGGGATTGGAACAGAGGAGCCATCGCAGGCAAGCAAACGATATCCATCAAAGAGTTTCAAATAGGGTAGCGAATCAGTGAAAGCCCGGAACAGGCTATAGCATCCTTCCCAAAGAAGTTTATGCCTCTGCTGAGAAAATGCTGATCTGGTTGGGATACGCCACCGTTCTTTTTTCAGCGGAATATAGTAAGCCGAAAGCTCACTTTGCAAGCTTTTTCCGCTGAATTTCAGCAGCAGATGCAGCAGAGAATTCAGAGGCAGCTTTCGTTCTCTCGTAAAATCCGAATAAGGATCTCGAGAGAACAACCAACCAACGGCAGCGACTCCAGAAATAGCAGTATTTAGTTTGTCCTTCAAGAGCGATGGGGTAAGAATCATGTCCTTGTTCCTCCTTGTAGTTTCTGTGGCAGGGGCCACATTTCTCACTACAAGGGCTTTTTTTGATCGCGTCCCGCCCAAAGGGCGGGCCGAATAAGCGATCAAAAAAAGCCGCACATTTTGCGGCTGGTGTCAATACCCAAATTGTTACGTTTTTCTAAACATTAAAACAGCCGGAGACGTTGATTTTCCTACATCTCCGGCTTGCCTGTTAAGTTATTTGGCTAAATGCCATTGAGGACCGTCCCTCCGTTCCAAACGAGGTGCGTCCCCCGTTCCGCGTTTCACGGAATAAATTTTCGACAGAATGTCTATAAGTTATACTTGAAATTATTATACTTTGCAGTATAGTAAGCCGGCGCGGGTGCGGTGATTATGATCAACGGATCTGGCGGAAACCCCAAAAGAGGAGGCGGGCGGAGAGCGGATGAAGGACGGGATATCGGAACGGTTTTCCGGGGTGGAACAGGACGTATACGGGCTGATCTCCCGGGCGGACGGGCTGAAAGCGCGGGAAATTGCCCGGATCCTCGGGATGGACCGGACGGAGGTCAGCCGGCTGCTGGTACGGTCCGCCCTGATGCGGGAGATGTGCTATCAGGACCAGGAGTACCGGTGGCACGCGCTGATCCGGCAGTCCTTCCCGCATGAGGGACTGACGGAGTTTTCCGGCTGGTACGGCCGGGTTTCGGAATTTCTGGAGCAGAACGGGGAAGCATGGCTGAATCAGCTGCAGGAAGGCTGCCGGCGGATCGGGCGGAATCTGAACGATACCCGGGGGCTGATGCATTCCTTCCGGGACTGCGGGAGCACGATGCGGAGCCTGTTCGGCGATCTGGAGGAAATGGGCGTCCGGGGATACCCGGACTGGGAAATTGCCTTTGAGGTGCGGCTGAACCGGGCGAGGTATATCCGGATCTATGCGGACGTGCTGCTGATCACCGGCGCCCATGCCTTTACGCTGGAATTCAAAATGAAAAATCAGCCGGATCCGGCGGAGGTGATCCAGGCCGCAAAATACGTTCCCTACCTGGAAATGATTTTCGGACCGGAGGTGAACGTCATCCCGGCCCTGGTGCTGACCGGGGCGGCGGACACCTTCGGCTTTGTGCCCATTGGAACCACGGAAGGCGTTCTCGCCTGCTGCTCCGGGGATATGCTTTTCAATGTACTGAACGAATATCTGGGATTTCTGCGGGAATGAAAAAAGCAGCGTGCAAAAAAACGCACGCTGCTTTTTCGGTGGTCCAGGAATCCGTCCGCACCCCCAGAAACGTTGCTGTGTATACATTTAAATAGAAAAGGGCAATGAATAGGATGGAAGAAATGTATACAAAAAGTATGGAGGAATATCGCTGAAAATGTATTAAAAAATCTTAAATCGGCCAAATCAACAAAAAATATAAATAAAATGTATACAAAAGTATTGACAAGAGCAGATTCTGTGGCTATAATGATGCTAAGTTCCAGATGGAAAGAGATGTGAAATGTATGCAAAAGAATGACGCGGGGTACATCGTAGCTTACGAATATCTGAAGAATAACATTGTCAACAACAAGTATGATGACGATTACGTATTTGTAGAAGCGGAGATTGCGGCGGAGCTTGGAATGAGCCGGACGCCAGTGCGGGAAGCCATCAGCATGCTGCGGTCGGAAAAGCTGCTGATGCGGGTTCCGAAGAAGGGCATCGTTTGCCGCGAGATGCAGAAGGGCGAGATTAAGTCCGTATACGAAATGGCCGAGGCCCTGGAAGGGATGATGGCTTATAACGTAGCCAGGCACCATACGGCGCAGCAACTGGAGACGATGCTGGCCTGCGTGGAAAAGATGGAGCAGGCGTTCCGGAATGGGGACGAAAAAACGTGGGCGGAAGGAGATATTGCTTTCCATGCCTGCCTTCGGGATTTCTGCGGAAATACATTCCTGCAGGAAGCGATGGAAAACATTAACGTATTTATTTCTATTTTGCGGAACCGATACACGCTTCTGGATGCCGGAAGCCGGGAACGATCCACGGTGCAGCACCGGGAGATGTACGAAGCAATCTGCGCCGGAGATGCAGATTATGCAAGGACGCTGGTGCAATATCATTTCCGGGTGAACCGCCGGCGGTTATCTCAGGTATAACAGACGGAAGAGAGGAAGAAGAGGATGTACGCGAACGCATCGGAATTCGGTGCCTACGGAAGGGTGCTCAGGGGCATCGGACCGGAGAATCAGGAGCTGTTCCACAGAACGGGAAATGCGGGATGGCGTGTGGCTGAGGTGCCGGTTTTCGATCGGGAGATACTCTCCATGTCCCTGCATGACAATACGCCGGAGGCTTTTTTCCCGGTAGAAGGGAGAACGGCGCTGGCAGTAGCGAACAAGGATGATTTTTCTGACTGCCGGCTCTTCCTGCTGGATCAGCCGATGATGATCCGCGCCGGGGTGTGGCACGGGCTGATGGCTGTGACGGAGGAATCCCGGATTCTGGTGGTGGAGGACGCGGAGGTGCATCTGGAGAAGAAGCCCTTCGGGAAGGGAGAAGAGGGATGATTACCAAGCGGGAATACCTGGAGGCGAGAACCGCCGCGGCGGAAATGATCCGGAAAGCGGGAATCGTGGTTTCGGACGCGGAAATTGAAGCCATGGATGTGGCGGACTTCGGCCTTTCCCGGCTGAAGACAGAGGGGGCGCAGATCGTTTCCCTGGTTGATACGGACAAGGTGGCCGCCCGGGTGATCGCGCTGTTTCCCGGCCAAACGGAACCGGAACACTGGCATATCGGTTTCAACGGATATGAAGGAAAGCAGGAAACCCTGCGGGCGATTAAAGGGGATCTGCTGGTCTATCTGCCCGGGGAGGAAAACATCAGCCGGGGGCACATTCCGGAGGGAAAGGAAGCATATTACACCGCGCGGCATGAGATCGTACTTCGGCCCGCGGAAACGCTGACTATGCCCGTAGGCCAGAAGCACTGGTTCCAGGCG
>JAFRGU010000005.1 GCA_017433675.1 Clostridia bacterium | reverse complement strand
CTGTTTGTGCCGGAGCGGAAATCATCCCTGGGATATCTGACATATGACCAGATGAGGAGGCGGCTCATGGAATTCCGTGAGGCGGCTACAGGGAGGGCTGATTATCCGGTGAATCTCGGGGATACGAGGCATCTGGCAATGATCAGCCTGATCCTTTCCGGGGGATCCCCCGTGGTGTGCAGGGAACTGGCCGGGCATGAGAGCTTCGACATCAGTTCCAACTACTATGCAAACCTCTCAACGGTTGTGGAGAGCATTGTTTATGAGAAGCACAGGGAACACCGCGGGGAAGTTTCGCTGGAAGGGTCGCTGCGTCTGCGGGGTGCGGGACAGGGCGTGTTGACTGCGGTGGATGGCGGTTCCTGCGACTTTGCCGGGATCCGTGAAGGCGATATCTCCGAGTGCATGAAGAGCTTCCGCGAAAGCGGGCATTTCGGCGATTGCATGAATTGCCATCATTTTTATCCGGAAAAACCCGGCCTGCGGCTCGTAATGAGGGAGGATTTCCGGAAGAGGGTCGATGATGACGGCATCTTCCTTATGGAAATGATTGAACAGGTGCGCCGGGGAAACGGGGCGCAGGAAGATATCATGTCAGTGCTTTTGAGGCTGCAGAACAGCAGCGCTGCATACAGGAAGGTCCTGGAACGGGATCTGGAAGGGAGACACGATGGCAAGGCCGAAAAAAACAGATGAAACGCTGCTGGTCAGCGTACTGGAGAAATACTATGCGGAAGAAGCGTGCGGGAATGCCGGCGCGATACGCTTTACGGATCTTGAGAAATATGCGGCACTTCAGGGAATCCAGGCGAAGGAGTACGAGTTCAGGAGGAACAGTGCCGTACGGAAAAGACTGGATGAGCTGAGGAAAATCGCAGAAAAACAGGAACCGCGGGCAGAGATGCTCGTTTATAAAGGTCTTGATGTAGAGGGACTGTTGCGGACCAGCAGGGATCTGTCGGAGCTGAAAAAGAAACTGGAGGACATTGATTCCTATTGGAAATCCGTATACGACAGCTGTTCAGAACTGATGGAGGATAACCGGATGCTGATCGCTAAAAAGGCTGACATTGAAAAACAGATGGCATTGCATCGCCGGGAAGCGATGCATACGGAAGCCCTTTATAAGGCATCGGAAAAAGAGAACAGGAATCTTCGCCGTGAAAACGCATATCTCCGGCAGATGATGGAAAAATACCTGTTCCCGGATCTTGCCCGCCAGCTGATGTCTGAGGCACATCTTCCGGTAGACCGTCCCGGGAACGCGACGAAGAAGGCGTTGGATGAAATGATCGAAGGAAAGCAACCCCTGCCGTTCGATGGGATTCAGAAAGAAAAAAAGCAGCCCCAATCGAGGGCTGAACAGCTGCTGGATGAAATGAGGAGGCAGGCCGGGGAATGAACCAGTATCCATTGATTAAAGGGAAGACGGATCTCAGAACGAGGTATCCCGACATCGCGGCGCAATGGGATGAAACGCGGAATGGGAATCTTACCCCGGAGGACGTCCAGCCGTCTTCCGGGAAAAAAGTATGGTGGGTTTGTTCCCTCGGGCATAGCTGGCAGGCTGTGATTTCAAGCAGGACAGCCGGGAAAGGCTGCCCTTACTGTGCCGGAAGAAGGGTGCTGCCCGGTTTTAATGATCTCCAAACAGCCGATCCGGAACTGGCGGCCCAGTGGAACTACGAGAAAAACAACTCTTTACTGCCAACAGATGTAACGGGGATGAGCCATCGGAAAGTCTGGTGGACCGGTAGTTGTGGGCATATCTGGAGATCGAAGATAGCAAACCGCAGAAACGGGAACGGTTGCCCTTACTGCGCCGGGAGAAAGACCCTGGAAGGCTTTAATGATGCGAAGAGCAACTGCCCGGAACTGATGCCCGAATGGGATTATGAGAAGAATACGGTTTCACCGGAACAGGTGACGGCTGGATGTCAGAGGGAAATCTGGTGGAAATGCAACCAGGGTCATTCCTGGGCGGCAAAACTGACGGACCGGCGGAATGGAACCGGCTGCCCTTATTGCAGCAACCGGAAGGTACTGCGTGGAGAGAATGATTTCGCTTCCATCCATCCGGAACTGCTTCAGGAATGGGATTATCGGAAGAACGGCGAACTTCGCCCGGACAGCATTACATACCAGTCGCGAAAGAAGGTGTGGTGGATCTGTGTAAAAGGGCATTCCTGGAAAGCTGAAATATTTCACAGAGTGAACGGCGGGACTGGATGTCCGGTCTGCGCACGCCTTAAAGACCGTCATCCGGTTAAGGCAGGCGAAACAGATCTGTTAACTGTCAGTCCGGAGCTTGCGTCCGAATGGGACTATGAGCGGAATACAGGGCTTACACCGGAGCAGGTCAGGCCGTTTTCAACAAGAAGAGTATGGTGGGTCTGCGACCGGGGACACCATTGGCAGTGTACGATCCAGATCCGGCAGCGTGGAACCGGCTGCCCGTTCTGCGACGGAAGAATACACCGGCAGTCAAGGCTGATATGAAAGAAACAGAGCACGTAAAAAGGAGGCATTTATGCGAATGAGGATACGTTCTCCCACCTACTGAGGACAGATGACAACTGAATAAGGAACCAATGACAGAGAGTCTTTCGTATTCGACTTCGCCCGACAGAACGGCGGAGATTGCGGCGGCTCTCATTTTTTATCTCAAAACAAAACAAAAAACTAAGAAAGGAGAGAAACCCGACTCCTGAGATACGCATTCAGAAGCGACAAAACCAATGATATTTATGCGTTGGGTTCTGTCGGAAATGCGGAGAAACGACAAAACAAGCCGTTTCGGGGGTCTGGGTTTCAAGGTATTGTATGGCATTTTTCAACAGTGCAGTGCAGGTACTGCAGACTCTCGTCGTGGCACTCGGAGCCGGTCTCGGCATCTGGGGCGCGATCAACCTGATGGAGGGGTATGGCAACGACAATCCCGGCGCCAAGTCACAGGGCATGAAACAGCTCATGGCCGGCGGCGGAGTCGCTCTCATCGGTATCACCCTCGTTCCCCTGCTCTCCGGACTGTTCGGCTAAGCCGGCGCGGAGAGCGCATGTCTTTCAACCGTGCGTGGCGCGTGGAAAAACGGATCACGCGGCGTATGCACGACACCCGCCTGACCGGGCGGGATCACCGCCCGGCCGGAGCATTTCAAAAGGAGGTTCATAAGCAGATGCAGAACAATACGTATCGAACAGGCTGTGTGCTGCGGGCACGCGGAATAGTAATGATTCACATCAGCGGATAAAGGAGGAAGCTGCCCTTGGATACAATCCTGAATCAGATCGCAGATTGGCTCAAGGGAATGCTCATTGACGGCATCATGAACAACTTCTCGGGGATGTTCGACACGGTCAACCAGCAGGTGTCGGACGTGGCGACGCAGGTGGGGATGACGCCGGCAGGTTTTTCTCCCGGCATCTTCAGTCTGGTCCGCAGCATCTCCGAAACGGTGATCATCCCCATCGCGGGACTGATCCTGACGTTCATTGCCTGCTATGAGCTGATCCAGCTGATCATCGATCACAACAATCTGGCAACTTTTGAAACATGGATATTCTTCAAATGGGTCTTCAAGACCTTTGTGGCGGTCATGCTGATCACGAAAACCTTCAATATCACGATTGCCATCTTCTATGTCGCCCATCATGTGGTCAATGCCAGTGCCGGGCTGATCGGATCCGGCACGGCGATCGACGCCTCTACGCTGGATTCCATCCGGGATACGCTGGAGGCCATGGAACTCGGACCGCTCCTCGGTCTTTTCCTGTCATCCTTCGTGGTG
>JAFRGU010000033.1 GCA_017433675.1 Clostridia bacterium | reverse complement strand
TCCCCAGATCGCGCCGACAACAACGCCCACAGTCAGGTTAATCAGCGCGCAGATGAAAGCCATCGTAACGGAGATCCGGCTGCCGAACCAGACCGCGTCAAAGGTGGACTGGCCGGAGGCGCCGGACCCCAGAATCCAGTGGATGTTTCTTCCGAGCCTTTCCATGGCTACGCTGGGGGTCAGATGCTTGGAGGAAGAGTTCATCAGGTTCATGAACGGGTCATAATTTACTACAGCCGGATAGATATAAGTGAAGGCAAGAATAATCGCGAACAGGCTGAGAATCACGATATTGATCCGCTTGCGGAAAAAAACGCGGAATACGCTCCGCCAGTAGGAATACCTGGGCGCAGTGATCTTCTCGGATTCCAGCGCGGAATGATCCACGTGGGAAAACAGTTCCTCCTCGCTCAGATTCAGGTCGCTCAGATCGATCATCTCAGGTGCGGAATTTTTGACTTTTTCGCTCATACCGCTCACCTCGCTTTCGCCGTGAAGGAAATCCGGGGATCCACCATGGACATCAGGACATCGCCCAGGATAATGGATACGACGGAGAGAATGGCGTAAAACATCGTGACACCAACGATTACGCCGTTATCATACATGTTGATGGCTTTTGTCAGCAGATTGCCGGCGCCGGGAACCACATATACGCGCTCGGTGATGATGGCGCCTACCAGAGCTCCCAGCACAGTGCCGGGGATGCCGTGCACCAGCGGAATGATTGCGTTTTTCAGAATATGATGAGTGAAGATCTCCCGCTCGTTCAGTCCGCCGGATCTGGCAAACTTCACGTAATCCGAGTTCATCTGGTCGATCATGTATCTCCGCAGCCATTTCATCAGGTTGGCCACGGACGGCAGCGCCAGGGACACGATGGGCAGCGCGTACATCCGCCAGTCGGTGCTGTCCATGTTAAAGGTGGTGGGCAGTCCCATGCTGTAGCCGATGGCTTTGAAGAGGAAAATGTACGCCAGAGAAGGCACCGCAATGATGAAAACAATATAGAGCGTGCCGATCTTGTCGATCAGCCCGTCTTTCTTCCGGGCCATGATGATGCCCAGCGGCACGCCCAGCAGATAGGCCAGTGCGACCGCAATAATACCGATCACAAAGGAGTATCCAACCTGGCTCAGGCCACTCTTGACAGTCACAACGTTGGTATAGTCGTCGGTAAAACGATCCCGGTTCACCAGGTTGGTTTCCCGCGAGCCGGGGGAATAGGTGGCGCTGTGCAGGTCATCCGCGCTGCTCTCTGTATGCCCGGATGGATAGGTAATGACGCTGGGGACATAGGAGCCCTGCGGTGCGTTCATGCTCTGGAACACGTCCACGCCGGAGTTCACCGTATAGCTCTTTCCCAGGTTGATGGTCACCAGGTTTTGATGAATGAAGGGGAAACGGTTGTCCGTATACAGCAGATACTTGTGCAGCGTGCCGTTCCCGATGATGGCCGGTGCAAATTTGTCTCCGCCGTAAAGGGGATCATGCCATGTAAAAGTCAGTCCCCGCTCTCCGATATCCTCTTTGACATAATGGATATTGTCCACGCTGATCAGCCCGGTCAGATACCGCCAGAGCCGGCCCAGGAGGGGCCTGCTCTTGAAGGCAAACAGCTGCTGCTGGCCGCCCGGTGCAACCTTCTTTTTGCTCATTTTGGCGTCCAGCCGGGTAACCGTATATCCCTTGGCAGCGTATTCTTCGGAAAACTTCGCTACATATGCCGCCACATCCTCGGGATCGTTCTCCGCTTTTCTTCCGAAAGCGGACAGGGCGGAAACCTGCTCCGCATTCAGGCCTTCTGCCTCCGACACAGACTGCAGCCACTCCGGATAGGTCACATAATCGATGTAGCCATAGTCCTCCCATTTCCGGTACTGGTAGACGGTCTTCTGGTTGTTCCCCAGCTGGGTATACACCGGATCCTGGGCGAAAATCAGCTGCCGGTCCAGGCAGGAGTAGATCAGAATCATGACGATGGCCACTACAATAATGACAGAGACCAGGCCATGCACAATCCTTCGAATCAGATATTTCGTCATTGAAACGCTTCAACTCCATCTCTTCTCTTTCCCTGAAGCGAAGCCCCCGCGCCGGGAGATTCGGTTCAAGGAAAGTGATGTGGTTCTTCCCTGATGCATGGAATACCTGCCGTCGGAAATCGGTCTCGGTTTCGGGCAGGCGGTCTGCACGAAGGCGGGGGATGACGGAAACCGCCATCCCCCTTTGCCGGAAATGCTCTGGAATCGTTCCCTGAGATTAGAAGATACCCAGGGCCTTCACCATGTATCCGGCGTAGTCGGGCAGCATGGTGTCCAGATAGCTCTGCGGATCGCCGTAGTCGGGACCCCAGCCGCTCAGGTCGCAGATATCGAAGTTCGCTTCGTATCCGGTGTTGTAGTAATAGCCGGCATAGTACCAGTCGTTGCTGGTCGGGCATTCAACCTTGTTGATAATAATGCGGTTGTCGCTCGCGGCCGCCACGGACTGCTTCAGTGCTTCCTCACGGTTGTTGTAAATTTCACTGCCGGTGAAGGTGGGAACGTCGAGATAGATCGGATGATCCGCGTCGATGGTGAGGCCCTCCGCCGCCAGCTCTTCGATCGCCTTCTCCAGATACACCTTCGCATTTTCGGGGCTGTACCAGCCGTCGAAACCGGAGCTCATCTCGGTATCAGCATCCCATACCTTGGCGGTCACGCCGTCGGCATCCAGCTGATCCTGCATGATCTGTCCGTAGTAGGTGCCGGCGGGATAGGTCTTGCTCTCGCCGTTGATTTCCACGGTCGCGTCATTGGGCAGGCTCACAAAGTTGCCGGGAGTATAGGAGTTAATCAGAGAAGCGTACTTCAGCTCTTCGCCGACAGTCTGGGCCTCATAGGCGCCGCGGTCCAGGCTCATCAGCAGGGCCCGGCGGAAGTTGATGTTCTGCATGGCCTGATGGGTCCGGGCAGCCTCTTCCACAGTCTGGGGAGAGATAACAGCCGTCGCGTCATTGAAGTTGGCAAAAGCGGTCCGGTTCACGTTGAAGAAGCCCATGAAGGACGTAGCATCGGTCAGGGATACAAAAGCATAATCATCAAACAGACCATCCACCTTGGCCTGTTCCACGGAAGAGGTTGTCAGGCCCACGCTGCTCAGGATGCCGGCCTTGAAGTCATTGTACGCCTTCAGAGCATCGGTGCCGTCATTGTAGTACCAGTTCACGGTGTGAATGTTGATGTGATCCTTGTTCCAGTAGTTTTCATTGGCCTGGAACACGATGGTGTTCTCCTTGGTGGAGTTGGTTACCAGATACGGACCATTGTAGGCGATGTGGTCGGGATCCTTGCCATACAGGTAGGTCTCGGCTTCCGCGTTGTACTCAGCACCGAACTGACCGCCCTGGCTGGTGTAATAGTCACGGCTCAGCGGAGCGAACACGCCGTAGCCCAGCATGGTGGTAAAGAAGGGGCTGGGAGCCGCCAGGGTATATTCCAGCGTCAGATCATCCAGGGCCTTGACGCCCACGGTCGCGAAATCAGTGGTTTCTCCGTTCATGTAAGCCTGCGCACCCGCGATGTTGCAGCCTTCGGGGCCAACCAGATATTCCAGGCCTTCCGCTGCGTCCATCATATGCTGCATGCCGGCGACCCAGTCGTCCGCCTTGACGTCGGCAACCTTACGGCCCTGGCTGTCCACCCACACGGCGCCTTCACGGATGGTGAAGGTGTAGGTCAGGCCGTCCTCGGATACGGTGTAACCGGTGGCCAGAGCGGGCTGCTGAACGTTTTCTTCATCGTATTCATACAGGCCGTCATAGGTGTTGATGATGGCCCGGCTGTCCGCCTGCTTGGAGGTGGCCAGCACGTCCCAGGTGTTGGGATCGCTGGTGTAGGCATAATTGTAAACATCCGTCAGCTCATATCCCTTGCCGGTCAGGTATTCCTTGGCCTTCGCGTCGTATTCGCCGGTGCCGTGAACTTCGTTCCACAGGGCGCGCAGCGCTTCGACATCTTCCGTCTTCAGCATGCCATCCTTCACGATGATCATCTGATGTACCCGGTCGGAATCGTTGCCCCACAGGGTCGTATTCTGAGAACGGGGCGCAATCCGGGTAATCCCATATTGACCGCCCCGGCTCTCCAGCGGAATCATCACGGCGGAGCCCAGGATCTTGGCCTCGGAAATCGCCATCAGGGCGTACCGGAGACCCAGGTCATTGACTTCCTGCTTCGCTTCGGAATAGTAGGAATAGAAATCACCCAGCACGGCATTGTAGATCTCGGTGGAGGCGGCTTCATAGGCGTCGTTGTCCACTTCGGTCTGCGCGGCAGCCGCCAGCTGAGGTTCTTCGCCCATCGCCACGCCGCAGAGCATGGTCAGGGCAATCACCAGTGACAGGAGTTTCGCAAACAGTTTCATCTTTTGCATCTTCCCTTTCAAAATATTTATTATTCGGGGTAGTGGCCCCGGATAATACGATATGGGGTTGAACCTCTTTCCCGGTCATTTTCCGGAAAGCCCGTATAGTTTATCATAACCGTTCGATCTGATTCCCATATTTTCCTGAAAAAAACAAAAAAAGTACAATTCATGTTTTATGACCCGGCACAGCTTTTCTTCCTTGCAGTAAAAGCTGTGAATCAGTAATTCGAAACCTGACTGAAACAATAATCCGTCTTTATTCTCATGAATTCTGCCGGACATTCCTGTCCTGAAGGATCGACATGGCTGGTAATAATGGATGGTTCCTGTCTCCGTCATTTTTCTGATTCTTTATGAGCTTTTCTGCCCGCGGAAATGCTGGGGGCTCATCCCGGTTCGTTTTTTGAACCAACGGCAGAAATAATTGTCAGTGGCAAAGCCCATCTCCATGGACACTTCGAGTACGGTCATATGGCTGTTTCTCAGCAGCTCCTTCGCCCGCTCCGTCCTCGCCCGGTTGATGAAATCGCCAACCGTAATGCCCGCATTCTCCTTGAAAACCCGGCTCAGATAGACGGGATGAAGATGGCAGACCTCCGACAGACGTTTCAGGGACAGATCCTCGTTCAGATGGCTTGTGATATATTCCTGCAGGAAGCCGATTCGCTCCGGATTTTCCTCGGGTACCGGGCCGTCATCGTGAATTGGTTTCTCCTCCCGTTTTTCAGAAACCGGAATGATTTCGATCCGTTCCAGCGCCCGTTCCACCGTGCTGATCACGATGTCGTCGCCTTCTCCCTTCAGAATATAGGCGAAAGCCCGCTGATCCAGCGCGGTACGTGCGTATTCAAAGTCGGAATACCCGGTCAGATAAATCACCAGGCAGCCGGGACATACCTCCAGGAGGGAGCGGTGCAGGTCCAGCCCGGACATGCCGGGCATATTGATATCTGTCAGCAGGATATCGATCGGGTGCTTTTCAGCTTCCTGCAGCGCCTCGGAGGCTGAATAGCGGCACGCCACCTCCAGCCGGCCGTCAAAAGCCTCTGCCAGCATGCTGCGCAGGCCTTCTGCAATCAGCAGCTCATCATCCACAATCAGCAGCGTTCTCAATGCGGCTTCCTCCCCTCCGGAATGTGAGGATAGCGGTCAGGCCGCCGTTCACACATTTCAGCGCCAGTTCGTTTCCGTTTCCTCCGTACAGTTTCAGCCTTCGGTAAAGATTGCACATGGCGCTGGAATCCGGGCTGGCCGGGTCTGTAACATAAGCCCAGAGTGCACGAACCTTCTCCTCGTCCATTTCTCCGCTGTTATCGGAGACGATAACCCGGAACGTGCTGTCTTCCACTTCATACCGGAGGCTGACGATTCCGTCCTTCTCCAGATTTTTGACACCGTGCTGGAAAGCATTTTCAACGATCGGCTGAATGATCAGGGATGGAATCATTTCTCCGGCAATCGATTCCGGCAGTTCGTCCGTCTCCACGCGGATCCTCGGCTCAAACCGGATACGCTGGATCTCAAGATAGTTGGTCACATGGCGGATTTCATCCCGCAGCGGCACAATCTGCTCGGGCATTTTGGTAATATAACGGTAATAGTTGCTCAGGTTCAGGCTGAGGCTGGCAATGCTCCGGTTTCCCTCGCTCTGGGCGATGCGGTAGATCATGTACAGGGTATTGTACAGAAAATGCGGATCTATCTGGATCTGCAGCTGTTTGAGCTCCGCCTTCTGCGCACGGTATTTTTCCTCATACAGCTGGGCATCCAGATGCTCGATGTGATCCAGCATGTGGTTGAACTGGGCGTAGATATCGTCATAATCGGAGTTCCCGGAGGATTCGATGCGGTACCGGGTATCGCGTTCGACCTCCCGCATGGAGTGAAACAGGTCGTTCACCGGCCGGATAATCGCACGGAAATAAAATACAAGATACGCTGTCAGCAGGCCCAGTGCCATGGCGGTCAGCACCCAGACGATGGTGCGGTAAAGTACGAAGGGCTCAAGCGCGCTGTCGATAAAGGTATAGCCGGTCAGCCGCAGCGGCACGGTATTCAGTCCGGCGTCCGCCTGGAGGCGGTCGCTGCTCCCGGCGGATCCGGATTCCCGTATTTCCCGTCCCCTCCCGCAGGCGGCAAGGACAGAGCCATCCGTGCGCAGCAGCGCCAGATCCCCGGTTTTGTCGTTGATCAGGTTGCCCAGCCATTTGGAAAGCGCGTCCGGGGAAACGGAAAAAGCGATCAGGAACATGGGTTTCGTACCGTCATAGCGGGAAAGGAGAAGCCAGAGCCGGCCGTCCTGCTCCGTGATGCTGACCTTGCCCCGTTCCGCAGCCGGAAGCAGCCTGCTCCAGAGCTCCGTGTTCAGGTCCGCAAACTGGGATTGCTCCGTAACGATGGTTTTTCGGAACGATGGGAACATGATCATCACGGAATCCACGAGGTCGGAGAAACGTTTGATCTGGTATTCCTGGGCGGATAGCGTACGGACATAGGACAGTCGTTCCCAGTCGGTCAGGATATCGTAGGAGATCGCGAAACGCAGGAGCTGCTTGTCGGAAATCATTTCCATCATGAAGAATTTAAGCCGCTCGATTTCCCGGTCCAGCTGGTCCGCAGTGTATTCGGCATGAGCCTGCAAAGCAGCCTGCATATCGTTCCGGACATTCCGGATGCCGATCTGGTTGATTGTCATACCCATCAGATAGAAGGCAAGCACCGCCGCCAGGGTAATCAGAAGCATCCGGAAAAAGACGGACCGTTTCAGGCTCAGCGGCCGCGGTTCAGTGATCCCCGCAGTGCGTAAACGCTTTCTGGATTCGGATCGCAAAGCGCTCTCCCCTTTTTCTTCAGACTGAAAAACCGGTATGAAAGGCAGCTTCATACCGGCAGTGTACATCATGCGTAAATGATTTGCAAGGATTCAGCCCTTGACGCTCCCAAGAACCATGCCCTTGACGAAATAGCGCTGCAGGACCGGGTAGACCAGCAGGATCGGGATGGAGGCCAGGAAAATCTGGGCGCACTTGGCGGTTTTATCGGAAACCACCACCAGCGCCTGCCAGTCGTTGGCGCCCATGTTGGTCAGCTTCATATCGATGACAATGGTCCGCAGATAGCTCTGCAGCGGATACTGATCCGGTGTGGCGCTGTAGAGAATGCCGTTGAACCATTCATTCCAGTGATACACTGTGGACAGCAGCGCCACCGTTGCCAGGGCGGCAGTAGAGGTGGGCACAAAGATCTGCCACATAATCCGCCACTGGCCGGCGCCGTCGATGATTGCCGCGTCCTCCAGTTCCCGGGGCGTCTGACGGAAAAAATTCAGCAGCAGAATTACATTGTAGACCGGCACGGCGCCGGGAATCACCAGAGCCCAGAAGGTACCCATCAGCCCGGTCATGCGAATGACCATGTAAAGGGGAATCAGTCCGCCGGAGACCAGCATCGTCAGGAAGAAATACCAGGAGTAAATCGTCCGGTAACGGAACTGATCCTTCTCCTTGCTCAGCGGATAGGCGCAGAGGATGCAGAAAAACATATTCAGTCCGACGCCCACCAGTACGCGGAGCACGCTGATCCCCATCGCTTTCCAGAAGGCCGCGCGCCGGGCCACATAGGCATAGGACTCCAGGGTGAAGTTAACAGGCCAGAGCGTGACCAGCCCGCCCGTCGCCGCGGCGGAGGAAGACAGGGAGATCGCAAAAACGTGGATCAGAGGGACCAGGCAGCTGAGAGCCAGCAGACCGATAAAGCAGTAATTGAACACAACAAACAGACGGCTTGACCAGTGCTTTGATTCAACCATGCAGCTCCCTCCTCTCAGAAAATGCGGTAATCCGCGAACTTGTAGGCACAGAAATAGCTCGTGGAGATGAAGATCGTGGACACAACGGACTTAAACATGCCCATGGCGGTCGCAACGCCGAACTGGGCATCCAGCAGGCCGATGCGGTAGATAAAGGTGTCCAGGATATCCCCCGTGGAATACACCTGCTTGCTGTACAGGTTGTACACCTGATCGAATCCCGCGTTCAGCACATTGCCGAGGCTCAGCACCATCATCAGGACGATAATCATCCGCATGTTCGGAAGGGTAATATACCGCATCTTCTGGAAGCGGTTCGCCCCGTCGATCGTGGCCGCCTCGTACTGGTTCGGATCGATGTTGGTAATGGCGGCCAGATAGATAATCGTGTTGAATCCGAATTCTTTCCACACATCCGAGACAATCAGCGTCCCGCGGAAATAATCATTGCTGCCCAGAAAGAAGATCGGCTCCATGCCGAACAGCCCCAGAACCCGGTTCAGGATTCCGTCGCTGGGGGACAGAATATCGATCAGGATACCGCCCAGGATGATCCAGCTCAGGAAGTGCGGCAGATAGATCAGCGTCTGGGCTGTCCTGCGGAACCCGGTGCTGCGGATCTCATTAAGCAGAATGGAGACCGTAATCGGGATAAGCAGATGCAAAACGATCTTGAAAAAGGCAATGATCACAGTATTCCGCAGCGCGGAAATCGCACCCGGAAGATTGTACAGATAAATAAAGTTGTCCCATCCGATCCATTTCTGGTTGCCAAACAGCCCCTTCGCAGGAACAAACTTCTGGAATGCGATGATCAGTCCGCTCAGGGGAATATACATGTAGATGAAGACAATGATGACCCCCGGGATGAGCATCAGGTGGAAAGGGAGCTCCTTCCTGAATTTTCCCCCGGAATGCAGGCGCGCTGCTTTGGCTGTTTTTTGCATCGGTATCCCCCTTTTGTCAGAAAAGGGGACTGATGGTTTTACACCAGTCCCCGTTATGGGATGACTTAACCGGGATTATTTGACGGATGCATACCACTCGTTCACTTCCTTGGTGATATCCGCGCCGCCGAGGACGTTGAAGTCTTCCACAAACTTATCGAAGGCGTCGACGGGTTCTTCGCCCATGATGATCTTGATGAATACTTCGTCCTGCAGATCCTCCAGGGTGCTCATCTTGCTGACCATGGTCTCGGTCGGAGCGCCGACGAACATATTGTCCTGGGTCATCTTCTTGTTGAAGTAATCGATCAGCACGCCGTATGCGCCTTGCGCGCCGTAGATGCGCTCCCAGCCCCACAGGGCGAATCCGTCTTCGCTGCCGGATTCAAATGCCTGCAGCTTCTTCAGGATGCTCAGCGCCTCACCCTGGACTTTGCTCTCGTCGCCGTCCTTGCGATACTGCTCCAGATCGAGGAAGGCGCCGTCGTTCTTATGCGGGTTGGTGGGCACGACCGGGCTCAGCTTCCAGATGGATTCGGAATCCAGCGGAGCGTAATAGATGCCGTTCTCGTTTTCGGGACCCCAGTTCTTGTCAATGAACAGGTTGAACATCTTCATCACGGCTTCGGGATGCTTGACATCCTTGCGGACGACCGTCCAGCTCAGCGTACCGACGTTGGTCTGCGCCTTGACCACCTTGCCCTCAGCACCGACGATGGAGAAAGCCTGCCACTGGGCGTTTTTGTCCAGGTTGACGCAGCTCTGCAGCGGATAGATGGAGTTCCACTGCGCGCCGTAGAACAGGCCGCACTTGCCGTTTGTGGTAGCTTCAGCTACCTTGCCGCCGTCCTTTACGCCGAATTCCTTGTCGATCAGGCCTTCGTTGTACAGCTCGTTCAGGGTCTTCAGCGCTTCCTTGGTGCCCGGCAGGGTGGAGCCGTATACCAGCTCGCCGTTCTCGTTTTCAACCCAGATGCCGGGATAGGATTCAAAGCCGTTGAAGAAGCCGCGGAGGCTGAACATCTGGCTCCACAGGTCCTTGGCGATGCCGATGATGGTGTCCTTCTCGCCGTTGCCGTCAAAGTCGGCTTCGGAGAAAGCCTTGGCAGTGGCAATAACCTCTTCCATGGTGGTGGGAACCGGCAGCCCCAGCTTCTCCAGCCAGTCAGTCCGGATCCACAGCAGGTCGGCAATCATCAGGGAGCTGTCCACGTTGGGCAGTCCGTAGAGGTGACCGTTGATGGTTGCGGCCTGGAAGGGAGACAGTCCGTCGGATTCAAGAATCTGCCGGGTGAAATCCGTGGCATACTCTTTGTAGATGTCTTCCAGGGGCATGATGGCGTCCGCTTCCACCAGCTGGCTCAGCTGCAGCGTATTGACATTCACGAACTCCGGAATGTCGCCCACGGCGATTGCGGTGTTCAGCTTGGTATCGTATTCGTCACCGCTCTTGACGATCCAGTCATACTTGACGATGATGTTCAGCTGATCACGGTACAGGTCACACCAGAGATTGTCTTCCATGGTCTTGTCCGGGAACTGGGAGAAGAAGTTCGCGTCCAGCGTGTCGTCCGTGTCGCGTACGAAATGGACTTCCACGGGCTCCGCATACTTCTCGGTTCCGGGTTCGGCAAAGCTGCAGGCTGTGAACATGCACAGAGCCAGCACCAGCGCCAGAATGGCAGTCAGTTTCTTCATGAGGAATACCTCCTTGTTTTTTGAGCCCGGTCTCATCCGGATGCTCTATTTGTTCTCTTTTTAGTAGAAATCAGACATTTTCGCAATGGAAAATCTATACTTTTTCATAGGACAATCTTAACTTTTTGGCTTCGCTGTTTTCTGTCCGGACAAAAGATATTCTGTCAGCCCCCGTGCAAACCAGCGAACCTCCGGCCGCTCCGCGATCTCCCAGAGGCGGGAGGAGCAGACCAGCACGGAACCGGCTGCGACGGGGAGCTCATATAGCAGGGCCAGCCGCCAGGCCCGGTCCGGATTGTCAATGACCCAGACAATAGGTTCGATATCCGAGCCGGACAGGTTCTCGCAATGGCTGTGGGTAATCAGATGATACCAGTCCGGCGTGGAAAAGGTTTCGGACGGGAAATGCCGCAATGCAGGATGTCCCGGATTGATCAGGCAGCCGAGGGTTCCGACCGGAACCGGCTTATGCATGCTTTCGGAGATGGAGCGGAACATGGGATAGCACCAGAAGTCGGTGCAGTACGTGCCTTCCGGTTGTTCTCCCCGCTCCGGAATCAGAAGAACCTTTTCTCCGGCGGCGGTAAGTCTTTCCGCCTCCGTGCGATCCCGGACAATCGGGATGGTTCCGTCTTCTGTGATGATGCCGTCCGGCAGAATCCGGACGTCGCAGGGCGGATAAAGCGTGAAGCGATAGGTGTTTTCCACCTCTGTGCCGGGAACTCGCAGCCGGAGGAAGCAGATGGCCGGCCGCTCGAATGACTCCGGCTTCCATTCGATGGTACCCAGCCGGGATACCCGTCGGTCCTCCCCGATGGGGAAGAAACCTTCTGAAAGAATCCTTTCCCCGCATTGGATGCAGTATTCCGCCCGGTTCGCCCGGAATGCGGGGTCCGTCCGGAAGAGCAGCAGATCCGCGCGGATAGTTTCCTCCGTGCTGAAGACAAAGCGGGGCAGGGCGGCCATGATGACCGTCGGCGCGCAGAAATGGCGCCATGCTTCCGGGGAAATGATCCCCTTGGATTCCCGGAGGGCGTTCAGCATCCCCACCAGGGCGGTTCCCTGCCCGGGATAGTCCTGCAGATCCAGAAGCTGGAAGCCGGAAAGCTCCTCTGACTTCAGCGCTGCCTCAAGCTCCCGGCGGTAGCAGTCCGCCGCCAGCGCTCCGGAAGCCCGGAAGAAGCGTTCCGCCCAGGGAAGAAGGCCGCTTTTTTCGGCTTTTTCCCGAAGCAGGGCCAGATTCTCCGCTTTCAGCACCCCGGTATAGTGATTGATTTCCCGATAATCCGGGTAGGTGTAATACTGACCGATCTCATGGGAGATCACCGGCAGCTCCGGCCGCAGGCTTTCCCCGTCTGCCACCGCGGATACCTCCCGGACGCCTGTGCCGACCTGCACCTGGACGGAGCCGCCGGACTGGCCCGTTTCCGGTTCGTCCATGGTCAGAATGGCGTCATAGCAGTGCGCGGTATTGGGCTCGTCGGTCTGAACAAATCCCTGAGGTCCGTCGCAGGTCGCGTAGGAGCCGCGATACAGCCGGTCCCGGGAGAGGCGCACTCCGCAGAGGAAATCCGCATTCCGGAGAATGGCCGGGGTGAACTGGAAATTGTTGGAGCCGTCGGTATATAGGTGACGGTCATCCGCCCGATGATAAGCTTCCAGCATCTCTTCCAGGCGGCGCCTGCTTCCCCACAGCTCATTGCCCAGGGAGAACAGGACGAAGGAAGGATGGTTCCCGTATTCCCGGAGAATTCGGAAGCCTTCCTCCAGAAGGTAGCGGTTCTCCGCAGTCTCTTCTTCCGCCACAGTGCCCCAGAAGGGCAGCTCCGGCTCCAGATAGACGCCCAGCTGATCCGCTGCAGCAAAGGCGGCCTCCGGAGGGCAGCAGGTGTGGAATCGATAATGATTGATTCCGTAAGCCAGCGTTGTACGCAGCACCTGAAGCCAGGAATCCGTATCCATCGGAGCGTATCCTGTCTTCGGGAAAACCAGGCCTTCATGCGTTCCCCGGAGGAAGGTTTCCCGCCCGTTGATCAGGAGCCTGCGGCTCCGGGTCTCCAGGTGTCTGATGCCGAAGGAGAGGGTCTGTGCTTCTCCGTTCAGGGATATCCTGAGCGTATGCAGGGCAGGTGAAAACTCATCCCAGCGGCTCAGGGGGCGTTCGGGACGGAAGGAAAGCGTATGGGTGCCGGCTTCAATGGGGATGCGAAAAGGTTTCTCCGCGTCAACCGCATAGCAGAGCTCACCGGAGGCTGTGGCATCCAGGGAAAAAAGCACTTCCTCGGGAGATGTTCCGGAAAGGATGCGCAGATTTTCGATGCGGGCCGCCGTCAGAGCTTCCAGGGACATTTCCCCAAGAATCCCGAGCCAGTTGGTCTGGGTATCCGGAGAGGTCATATGTCCGCCCGGAGTGGGATATCCGGTGTTTTCCACGGCAATCTCCAGCCGGTGTTTGCCGGGAAAGAGAGGCGGCAGAAGATAGCGGTGAGGCGTGCAGAGGCTGTCCCGGGATCCCACTTCCTGCCCGTCCAGAAAAAGCGTGGTTTTCCGGCTCCGTTCCAGCGTAAGGCGAACCGCAAGGCCGGCCCAGCTTTCCGGGATCTCCACCTCCCGCCGGACCCGGAGGCAGCCTTCAAAGGCATAGGGATCCGTCAGATGTCCGGGGTGCCGGTCATGATTCCTTGGGCCTTTTTGCGCATGTGAGGTGCTGTCCGGCAGGCGGATTTCGTCCGGATAACATGCCGGGGGCAGATCAGCCGCTGCATGTTCCAGCCTCATGGCCCAGATACCGCTGAGATCAATGCGTTCCATCTTTTTCAGCCCTTCCTGAGTCGTTCTTTCTCTGGATTGCGAATGTAATTACTGCGGTTTTCCTGCCAGCAGCGGGTCCGAAATTGTCTTCCGGAAGAAGGTAATCAGCGGGCCCATGAACAGTGCGGTGATAACCGTGCCGATGCCGGGCATGAATCCCAGCAGAAGGCCGATCCCCACGCAGATCAGATCGCTGATGATCCGGATCACCCGGAAAGGAAGGATTTTCCCGAACAGCTTTGGCTTCCGGTCTGCGATATGCAGCGGAATCGCGTCATAGGTGGATACGCCCAGATCCGCCGTATAATACAGCGCAGCCGCGATGCAGCTGACCACAATCCCGATAATCAGAAACAGGATCCGTCCCGGCATCGCCAGCTCTCCGAAAAGCGTCGCCAGGGTTTTCTCTGAAAACTCCGCCGCGTATCCGACCAGAAACAGATTGATAAAGGTGGAGATCCCTATGTAGTGCCTGTCCAGGAAAAAGTCGATCAGCAGCAGCACGGCGTTGATTAGCATATACAGCGTTCCGAACCCGATCGGGATCACCTGGTTCAGCCCGTTGCAGAAGCACTGGAATGGATCGACGCCAAAGAAGGCCCGTTTGAAAAACCCGATGGCAAATCCGGCGATGGCCATTCCGACCAGGGCCATGACAATCCGCCTTGGAAGCAGCCTGTCTCTCATCAATGTCCAAACCTTCTTTTTATTCTGCGGTCGTCATGCGCTCATGATTCAGCGCTGCGCGGATCAGCCGGATCACGCTCTCGTTCAGCTTTTCCTCCGTCAGATGCGGCAGCCGTTTCCCTTCCACCGCGTCCAGGATCTCCTGAATGTCGCTGTTTGTCCCCGGCATCACCAGATCGTTCCCTGCCATAATGCATTTTGCCGCGCTGGAGCCGCCGCCGTTGGTTGTGCTCCAGTCCGTCATGATGAAGCCCTGGAAACCCCACTCCTTCCGGGCTGCAGTCGTGCAGAGGTCATAATTGTTGGCCGAATGCACCCCGTTGATCCGGTTGTAGGAGGTCATGATCGTCAGCGGATTGGAGGTCTTCACCGCGATCTCGAATCCCTTTAGATAGATTTCACGCAGGGCCCGTTCGGAGATCAGCTCATTCACGTGCATCCGGTTTTCTTCCTGGTTGTTGGCGGCAAAATGCTTGATGGATACGCCGATTCCGGGTGTTTTCTGGACGCCCCGGGTAATGGCCGCTGCCATTTTGCCGCTGAGCACCGGATCCTCGGAGTAATACTCGAAATTCCGCCCGCACAGGGGATTCCGGTGGATATTCATGCCCGGCGCCAGCCAGACGGTAACGCCGAAAGCCTTCATCTCCTCAGCGATGGCCTCCCCGACCCTCTCCACCAGCCCGGTGTTGTAGCTCTGGGCCAGCAGGGTTCCGATGGGAATCGCGGTGGCGAACTGGAATCGCACCTCTTCCCCTTCGTGCAGGAATTCCTTGTCGAAGAAGCGGATCTCCAGCATCTCAAAACGGTCCTTCGGTTCATAGATCTTCCCGTTTTCCGGATTGATGCCGTATCTCGGGTTCAGCCGCAGCCCGGCCGGGCCGTCCGCCAGCACCATACCGGGAATTCCATATTCTGTGAAGGTTACGGTTTCTCCCGCCGCTCCGGGCACGGAGTGCGCCTGGGTTCCGACGATTTCACCTGCCAGGGCGCTTCTGGCGCCGACCACGAGGCAGGCCTTGTCCCGGAGGCTCATCCGGGCCGCGATGGCTTCCGCCTGCTGCCGGATTTCATCCGGAATCGCGGCCGGGGCGGCAGACTGATTTCTGCCTGCAGCCAGGGCTTTCGCGGCGTCCGTGATGTCCAGCGTTCCCGCCGGGAATTCCTTCCATGCCTGTGCCGGTTTTTCCGGTCTGATTTCCTTCAGTGCTTCCTGCAGCTCGCAGATATTGCTCAGCTTCTCTGTCTCGATGGTTTCCGTCAGCTGGAGCTGAACCGCCGGACAGACATGCTCCGCATCTTCCCCGGTCAGGATGCAGTAGATCCCCGCCTGCAGCATCCAGGCCGCATGTCCTTCATGCCATACGGTCAGGGCGTCCAGCTCAAAGCGCAGTGCCAGTTCTTCCGCTTCCCCGGGCTGCAGCAGCTTCGTCTTTCCGAAAGCCACAAGGCGCTTTGCTTCCGTCTGCAGGACTCCGTCCGGGCAGGCGGCATATGCCTGGATCACCTGCTTCCCGCTTGTGTCACCGGTATTCCGGACCTGTACCTGCACCGTGACGGTCGTTCCCTCCAGGGCCGCCCTGACAGGCGCGCTGGTAAACCGGGTATAGCTCAGCCCGTATCCGAAGGGATACCTCGGCCGGACGCCGAAGCTGTCAAAGTACCGGTATCCCACATAGATGCCTTCCGTATACGCTTCCTCGATCAGGTTTCCGTTCCGGTGAGCGAAGGTCGCGCTGGAGGGATAGTCCTCATATCTCCGGGCCCAGGTATCCGTGAGCTTTCCGGAAGGGTTCACCTTCCCGGAGAGCACATCCGCCACGGCGTTTCCGCCCTCGCTTCCCGCCTGGCTCATCAGCAGGATCGCGTCCGTCCGGATCTTTTCCTGGAAGGAAAGATCAATGATCCCGCCGACGTTCAGCAGCACGATGACCGGTTTCCCCATGGCGCCCAGCGTCTCAAGCTCGGCGCTTTCCCGGTCGCTCAGTGCATAGTCCCCCTTTTCCGCATGCCGGTCCGCGAATTCCCCGGAAATCCGGCTGATCACATAGATCAGCACGTCTGCCCCGGCTGTGTCCCCTGCCGTGATCTGGATTTCAGGCAGCGCCGGCATCGTGGCGGCGTGAGCAATATAGAAGGCATGGGCATCCCGGTTCGGTCCCGCCGCCCGGTAAACCTCCGCTTCCCATTCTTTCAGGCTTTTCTGAAACAGCCGGTCATACCGTTCCAGGTAGTCTTCGTTCACAATCTCAAATCCGGCGTTCTTCAGTCCTTCCCAGACGCTGATCGTATTTCGGGAGTTGACGTCTCCGCTGCCGGTGCCGCCCTTGATGGTATATCGTGCGCCACGGCCGAAGAGACCCAGCCGCGTGCCCGCCTTCAGCGGCAGGACGCCCCTGTTCTCCAGCAGAACCATCCCCTCCGCCGCCGCTTCTCTTGAGATCCGGCGGATCATTTCTTCCCTTGGGGAAACTTCCTGATTCTTTTGTCCCGGATACCACTTCATGCGCTTTCCCTCCTCTTTGATTGCAGTCATATACCATAAACTTCTGTCAGAAAGTATATCATATTCCCGGGCCTTTCGCGACCTGAAAAATCTTGACAAGACGGTTTTTTTCTGGAATGATGGGCAAAAGGACTGATTGTGCTGGGAGACGGAAATCATCCGCTTCCGGCTGAACCTGGAGGGATAAACCATGGAAATAAAGAGCCTCTCATATGACCTGACGGTATGTAAAGTCCGGAGCATGGAGGTCATTGATACGCATGCGGATTTTTATTTCATCGGCAGGACGGATGAGGAACTGTCCCTGGTCTGCAGGACGGAGGACACGCCGGCGGAAACGGTGGAACGGGAGGATGGATGGAAGGGCTTCCGGATCCAGGGCGTGCTGGATTTCTCATTGATCGGGATTCTGGCAAAGCTGTCCGGGATTCTGGCCGAACACAGGATAGGGATCTTTGCCGTTTCAACCTTCAATACGGATTACATCCTTGTAAAAAGGGAAAACTTCGGGCGGGCCTTGGAAGTGCTGTCTTCTGCCGGATACACGGTCCTGTGAGCCTCCCTGGAGAGTGTTTGTCATGATTATCAATACAGGGCAGCGCACGGATATACCCGCCGTCTATTCCGAATGGTTCCTGAACCGGAATCAAAATTTCTGGTCTCAATTTATCATTAAATGTAGATTGGTTTATATTATTTAGCATACGATAAGGATTCAATACATGTTCACCTTGAATATTTGCTATATGCTCTGTTAAT
>JAFRGU010000244.1 GCA_017433675.1 Clostridia bacterium | reverse complement strand
GTTCGGCGGTTTCCCGGGCCCGGATCAGCGGAGAAACATAGAAGTCCTTCACCGGGATGCTTTCCATCCGATGGCTGAGCGCTTCCGCTTCCCTCCGGCCTTTCGGCGTCAGTCCGTCGCCGGGCACGATCGGCTCCGCGTGACGAATCAGATATATCCGCATATGCATCATCCTTTCCGGTTTATCGATATGGTATCCTTCCGTTTTCCGGAATCACGCCATGGTTCTCCGGCGGCGGAGCAGGGGAGAAAGCTGGGAGAGAATGACAGCGGAGAACATGATAACGCATCCGAACGCTTCCCGTGAAGACATGCGCTCTCCCAGCACCAGCGCACCGCTGAGGGCGGAGAAGACCGATTCGAGACACATCAGCAAGGAAGCCAGGGTTGGATTGGTATCCCGCTGCCCCAGGATCTGCAGGGTGTAACCGATGGCGCCGGAGACGATGCCGGCATACAGAATCGAAGGCAGGGCGCCCAGGATCCCCTCCAGTGTGATGGTTTCGCAGAAAATGGAAGCGAAGATCCCCAGGATCCCGCTGACGAGAAACTCATCCCGGGAGAGACGGATCGGATCCACCCGGGACGCGTAGGTGTCCACGGCGAGGATCTGGCCGGTGAAGCAGATCGCGCAGCCGAGCACCAGCAGATCCCCTTTGTTCAGGCTGAAGCGTTCTCCCACGGGAACGCAGAGCAGGAAGAGGCCGATCACCGCCAGGAAAACGCTGACCCAGATCCAGCGGCCGGGATTTTTCCGGAAAAGCAGGAAAGCCGTGACAGGGACCAGCACCACATACAGGGCGGTAATGAAGCCGGCCTTGCCGGCGGAGGTATCCACCAGGCCCATCTGCTGCAGGGTGGAGGCCAGGAAGAGAAAGATCCCGCAGAGCAGACCGGCGATGGCCTGCTGTTTTTTATCGGCTGGGGCCTTCCGCTTCCTTTCCGGGAGGGAAGCGCTCTTTCCGGCACGCTGACGGTCCAACAGCAGGGAAACGGGAAAGAGGCACAGCCCGGCGAGCAGATTCCGGATCCCGTTAAAGGAAACGGGCTGCATGGACTCCATTCCCACCCGCTGGACGACGAAGGCAAACCCCCAGATCATGGCTCCCAGCAGGAGCAGCAGACTGCCGCGAAGGCTTTTCCGATTCAAAGACAATCCCTCCGGATAAATGTGTTTTTTAGGAGCCGTTCTTTCTTCAGGAACGGAAAGGCTTATCGCCCCTGATAGTCTTCCTTCCGGTATACATAGAGCTCCTCACTGATCTCATTAGGCCCGAAGCCCAGAAGATCGCTGACGGTGACCATCTGAAAGCCCTCCTCGAGCAGCCGGGGGATGATCGCCTGCATGCAGTCGTAATCCTTTTTCCGCGTGTGAAACAGGAGAATGCTGCCGTTTTTGGCTTTTCGCAGGGCCATCTCCGGATCCGTCTGGCTGACATCCCAGAGGATGATATGGGAATAGCCGAAGAATTTCACCGCCCGGTGGAAGACAGTTCCGTCTCCTTTTTCATCTGTGGTGTTGCCAAAAGGCGGACGGAAACAGTGAATCTGATAATGATAGCCAAGCACCGCATCCAGCGTCTGCTGGGTGCGCCCGAGCGACGAGAGAATGCTCAGGTCATCACTGGAACCCATTTTGTAATGCCCCCAGTTATGGGAGCCGATCTCAATGCCGTCATCGATGGCCCGCTGCCATTCCTCCCGATCCTCCGGCAGAATTGACATGCCAAGGGGAAAGAAGGTCCCGGTGATGCCAAAATCATGCCACATGTCCCGGATTTTCCATCCCCAGGAGGTATCGAAAAAGTCATCCACCGTCAGCGCGATTTTCTTTTCCTCCCGGCTGCCGTTTCTCACGACGAATTTCAGCTCCTCCTCCGCGGCGCCGGCCGGAAGCAGGAATGAAAGCATGGACAACATCAGCAGCCAATGGATCAGCTTCTTCATGGAATTGCTTCACGCCTTTCTTCAGCGTGTCCGAAAGGCACGCGAACAGCATCCATTATACGTTTTCCGGGAGGGAAAGGCAAGGAGCAGTTGCCTTTTTCACCGGGGTTATGATAGAATACGAGCCAGGAATCGGAAAGGAACTGAGAAACACCATGGACATGATGACCCGGATTGCGACCCTGATCAGTGAAACGATGAAGAACCTCTGGCCCGAGACGGCCGGGCTGCCTGCGCCCGAAGAACTGCGGGGACTGCTGGCTGTGCCGCCGGATCCGAAGATGGGGGATTACGCCTTCCCCTGCTTCCGGCTGGCCAAGGCGCTTCGTACGGCGCCGCCGAAGATCGCGGAAAGCCTGTGCGCCGGCTGGCAGCACGGGGAAGTGGCCCGGGTGGAACCGGTGAACGGATATATGAATTTCTTCCTGAACCGCGTGCATTTTGCCGAAGAGCTGATGGAAGAGCTGGCGGCGAAGAAGGAACGCTTCGGCGCCTCGGAAGAAGGAAAAGGAAAGACGATCTGCCTGGACTATTCCTCCATCAATATTGCCAAGCGCTTCCATATCGGGCACCTGTCCACGACGATGATCGGACACAGCCTGAAGCGGATCTACGACTTCCTGGGATATCGCACCGTGGGCATCAATCATCTGGGCGACTGGGGAACCCAGTTCGGCAAAATGATCTGTGCCTACAAAAAGTGGGGAACGAAGGAAGAGGTGGAGCAGGGCGGCGTCGCCGCGCTGGAGGCTCTGTATGTCCGCTTCCACGAGGAGGCGGAGAAGGATCCCGCCCTGGAGGACGAGGGACGCGCCTGGTTCAAAAAGATTGAGGACGGGGATGAGGAAGCCCTTTCCATCTTTACCTGGTTCAAGGAAATCACGCTGAAGGACGCCGCCCGGGTTTACGACCTGCTGGGCGTATCCTTTGACAGCTATGCCGGCGAAAGCTTCTACATTGACAAGATGGAGCCGGTGATTCAGGAGCTGCGGGACAAGAATCTGCTGACCCAGAGCGAGGGCGCGTGGGTCGTGGATCTTTCTGAGGACAACATGCCTCCCTGCCTGATCATCAAGAAGGACGGCGCGACCATTTACGCCACCCGGGATATCACTGCGGCCGTTTACCGCCAGAATACCTACCACTTTGACAAGTGCCTGTACGTGGTGGCCTATCAGCAGGATCTGCATTTCCGCCAGGTGTTCCGGGTGCTGGAAAAGATGGGCTATGCGTGGGCCAGGGACTGCGTACACGTTTCCTTCGGTATGGTCAGCTTCGAGGGCGCCGCGCTTTCCACCCGCAAGGGGAACACCGTGCACCTGGAGGATCTGCTGAACCAGTCGGTGCAGAAGGCGCTGGAAATCATCGAGGAGAAGTCGCCCAATCTGGAGGACAAGGAAAATGTCGCCCGCCAGGTAGGTATCGGCGCGGTCATCTATACCGACCTGTCCAACAGCCGGATCAAGGACATCGACTTCCGGTGGGACCGGGCCCTGAACTTCGACGGGGAAAGCGGCCCCTATGTGCAGTACACCCATGCCCGGTGCTGCTCCGTGCTGCGGAAGGCTGCGGAACAGAGCTGGCCGGCGCCTGACTGGAATGCCCTGACGGATGATGAAGCCCAGAGCCTGCTGCGGCTGATGAGCCGTTTCCCGGACGTGGTCAGGGAAGCCGCGGAAAAATACGAGCCTTTCATGATTACCCGCGCGGTGACGGATATCGCCCAAGCGTTTAACAAATACTACTATGAACACCGGATTCTGGACGGAGAACCGGCCCAGGCCGCGGCCCGCATCGCCCTGACCAGGGCGACCGCGGAGCAGATCAAAGCCGGACTGTACCTGATCGGCATCGAAGCTCCGGAGCGGATGTAAAAACTTTTCAGAAAAAGAAGGATTCTTAAATTTCTGTGACGAATTATAGCATGTTATAATCTGTTCTCCTGCAGTTCAGGGAGGAAGGTGCGGAAAAGATGAGCAAGAAGAGGAAGAAGAGCAAGGCGGTACCGGTCGTTATTGTCCTGACGATATTGTTTGCCGCTGCCGCTGTCGCCTGTTTCTACGCGGGAGACTGGGTCGCCACGCAGAAGGAAACAGCCCTGCAGAAGGTGCAGGAGCAGGTGGAAGCCCACAACGAGGAAGAACGGGAGAAATATGCTTCCGCCATGGCGGACTTTGAACGGGAAACCGCCAGCGGCGCCAACCTGGCCTGGCCGACCCAGAAGAGCGAAGGCTGGGATCTGCTGGACCTGACGAACTATCCGCTGGAAAGCCCCTCCACGGTCACGATGAGCCGCAGCCAGATCATGAACAACGGGCTGCTGCTGATCAACCAGTGGCACAGCCGGCCGGAGGATTTTGATGAAAGCACGCTGGTGGGCCTGGGGAACTACTTTAACTGGGCGGTACAGGTGGCGGACGCCAGCGTCAGCCTGCTCCCGGTGGCGGCAGACGCCCTGAAGGCGGCCGTCGACGACGCGGCCGCGGAGGATCTGACCCATTACATGGTTCCGGAAGCCTATCGCAGCTGGGACACCCAGAACACCTATTTCCAGAACCGGGTCGAGAAGCTGAGCAGCAAGTACACCGGGGATGCGCTGATTGAGGCGGCCAAGAAGGAAGTCAACTATCCCGGCACCAGCGAGTACAACAGCGGGCTTGCTTTCCGGCTTCAGCTGTATGACCGGAACGACAAGGAAATTACCAATATGAAGTATTCCACATCCAGCCAGGGCGTCTGGATGAACGAAAACTGCTGGAAATACGGCATCGTCTTCCGGTTCCCCCAGAACGCATGGCCGCTGCCGACCTCCACGGACAAGAGCTTCATTACCGGCATCAGCAGTCAGATGAACCTGTACCGCTACGTCGGCAAGGGAAGCGCTGCCATCATGCACTACATGGACTTCTGCCTGGAGGAATATATCCAGTATCTGGAGGAGCATCCCCACGTGGCGCTGTTCGAAGACGGGCAGCTGAAGTATGAAGTGTACCGGCAGTATGTGGGAGAGGATGCCTCCTTCGACATTCAGGTGACCGGACGGGCCAGAAGCTATGTATCCAGCCTGGACAACATGGGCGGAGTGATCACTGTATTTGAATACTGAGCATAACAACGAAATAGAGCGCTCCGACGGGAGCGCTTTTTTTGAGGAAACGGAGGCAAAAACATGCTGACACTGGAGAAGGCACGGGAGCTGAACGGGACGATGGTGACGGAGGATCATCTGCTGCTGCATGAAATGAACGTCTGCTATGCCATGGGCGCCATGGCCCGGCACTTCGGGGAGGATCCGGAGCACTGGCAGGCCATCGGTATGCTGCACGACTATGATTATGAGAAGTATCCGGAGGAGCATCTGCAGCACACGGCGGATCCACTCCGGGCAGCCGGGGTGTCGGAGGAGGATATCCGGGCGATCCTGAGCCACGGATACGGGATCTGCACGGATGTGGAACCCGTGACCAATCTGGAAAAGAGTCTGTTCACGGTGGACGAGCTGACCGGCATTATTCAGGCCTGCGCCCGGATGAGACCCAACGGCATCCGGGATCTGGAGGTGAAGAGCCTGATGAAGAAATTCAAGGACCGGAAGTTTGCCGCCAAATGCGACCGGGAGCTGATCATGAAGGGGTGCGGAATGCTGGGCATGGAGCTGAAGGATGTCGCAGAAATCTGCATCGAGGGCATGAAGGAACACGCAGAGGAGCTGCAGCTGACCGGTAACGGGCAGGCACTTTGATCAGGTTTTTTGCATTTTTTTCAACAAATGCTTTACAAGGTCTCTTTTTTGTGTTATATTATGCCCTGTTCGCGGGGCATTAGCGCAGCTGGTAGCGCACCACACTGGCAGTGTGGGGGTCAGCGGTTCGAATCCGCTATGCTCCACCAACGCAGCTGGAAGCCGAAATAAATCGGTTTCCAGTTTTTTTGTACGATTCAGGACAGGGGCACGCGAGAGACTGCTTTCCATGCTGCGGCTGCGGACGGAAGGGACAGTACACCGATTCATGCACAGCAAAAAGCGATGAAAAGGTCCATGAAATATTCCTCGGAAACGCTTGTCTCTTCAGACCCTTTATGATAAAATGATACGAAGCGCTGAGCGCTTGCTTCAGCGTGTGTCTCAAAATCTACAAGGGGGT
>JAFRGU010000243.1 GCA_017433675.1 Clostridia bacterium | reverse complement strand
GTCCGCCACGCCGAAGGCTGTCACGCCGATGCCGCTGCCCAGATCGATATAGCGCTTTCCGTTCTCGTCAAAAACCACGCTTCCGCTTCCCCGTTCAATCTGAACCGGAAAACGGTTGTAGGTATTCGCCACGTATTTCTGGTCTGTTTCCCGGATGCTGTGGATTTGTTCACTCATCATGCGTTCCCTCCCATGACCATGGTTCCGGCGCCTTCGTCGGTCAGCAGCTCCATCAGGATGGAATGGGGGATCCGCCCATCCATGATAACCACATTCTTCACGCCGGCCCGCAGCGCGGTCACACAGCAGTCCACCTTCGGCAGCATTCCCCCGCCGATGATGCCTTCTCGCTTCAGTTCCTCAATGTCCGCCTCGTTCACGCGGGGAATGAGGGAGGCGGGATCCTCCCGGTTTCGCAGGATGCCGGCGATATCCGTCATCAGGATCATGCGCTCCGCATGCAGCGCGCCGGCGATATACGCCGCTGCCGTATCTCCGTTGATATTGTAGGTGTTGCCCTCCTCGTCGCATCCCAGCGTGGAGATAACCGGGATATACCCCTTCTCCAGCAGCGCTGTCACCGGAGAAATGTTGATTCCGGTAATCTGTCCCACGTATCCCAGCCGGTCATCTTTGATTTTCGCTTCAATCAGCCGGTCGTCCATACCGCTCAGGCCGATGGCTCTCCCGCCCTTCATTTCCAGCAGGTTGACTAGCGTTTTATTGACCTTCCCCGCCAGCACCATCTGCACAATGTCCACGGTTTCCCGGTCTGTTACCCGAAGTCCGTCCACAAATTCCGGCTTTTTGCCCAGCTTGCTCATCATGTCGCTGATTTCCGGCCCGCCGCCGTGTACCAGCACCACCTTCACTCCGATCAGCCACAGCAGCACGATATCTTCCATCACCTGCTGCCGGAGCGCCTCGTTCACCATGGCGTTCCCGCCGTATTTCACGACGACGATTTTCCCGTTATACTGCCGGATATAGGGCAGAGCCTGCGTCAGGATCTCCGCCCGGTCCGCGTTGGAAAAGGAAGTCTGCATTCTTGTTCCCCTTTTTTCCGGAAATACTCCCGGTTATTCTCCATTTTGCGCGCAGCTGTTCTCCGCCGTCGCGCTGTGGCCGTCCGTCCCGTCAGGTCCGGTAATCTCCGTTGATCTTCACATAGTCATAGGTCAGATCGCATCCCCAGGCTGTCGCTTCCGCGTCGCCCATATTCATGTCGCAGATGAATTTCACCTCATCCTCGCTGAGGATGGCCAGCGCCTTTTTCTCATCGAAAGCCTGCACGCATCCGTCCCGGTAGAAGTTTACCGTACCGTTCTCCCCGCACATATCGATCGTGATCCCGGCCGGATCAAAGGCCGGACCAGCGTATCCCAGAGCACACAGCACCCGTCCGCAGTTCGCGTCCTTCCCGAAAATCATGGCCTTCACCAGGCTGCTCGCCACCACGCTTCTGGCCAGGATGCGCGCGTTTTCCTTTGTGTCCGCATGGAGCACCCGGGTCTCAATCAGGTGCGTCGCGCCTTCCCCGTCCGCCGCCATCTTCCTCGCCAGCTCCCGGCAGACCGTAAACAGCGCTGCCCGGAAAGTATGGAAACACTCGTCCTCTTCCGTAATCGGCCGGTTTCCCGCCAGCCCGCTGGACAGAATCAGCAGCGTATCGTTCGTGCTCGTATCCCCGTCCACGCTGATCATGTTGAAGGTGTCCTGCACCTCGGTACTCAGCGCTTTTTGCAGCATTTCAGCCGAAATCGCGCAGTCCGTCGTCAGATAGGCGAGCATTGTGCACATGTTCGGGTGGATCATGCCGCTTCCCTTGCTCATGCCGCCGAGGCGTACACGAACGGTTCCTTCACCGTCCCCGGCCGGCAGTTCAAACTCAACCGCGAATTCCTTGTTCTTCGTATCCGTGGTCATGATGGCCCGGCTGGCGTCGGAAGCCGCCTCCGGTGTGTCGGAAAGCACGCCGGCCAGTGCGGTCACGCCGGCCTTGATTCTGTCAATCGGCAGGTTCGGCCCGATCACGCCTGTGCTGCCCAGCAGGATGCTGTCTTCCGGAATCCCCAGTACCGCCGCTGCGTGCGCCGCCGTTTCCCGGCAGATCTGCATGCCTTTTTCCCCGGTGCCGGCGTTGGCGATGCCGGTGTTGACAATGACCGCCCGGGCCTGCTTCCCGCTTTTTACCTTCTCCATGTTCCAGATCACCGGCGCAGCCTTG
>JAFRGU010000242.1 GCA_017433675.1 Clostridia bacterium | reverse complement strand
TCCTTCAGCTCCCTTTCCCGGGAGAAGAAGTTGACACTGCGGGAAGAAACCGAACCACCGGTCATGGACCCGCCGGAATGCATGACATCCCCCTGCAGGGTGACCAGGCGGAAAGCCTGGCGGCCGCGCCGCATAATGGCGATGCCGGCATCGAGATTCTCCGCAACCAGGGTCCGCCCCAGCAGGTTCTCCACAACGCCGCGGAAACGCGGGTCGCAGGAGACCAGCTCCGACGCCACGCCCAGGCAGCCGGGCATGTGCAGCACCTCCCGCTCCTGCGGCGTAAGAAGCCGGGACTTCACGGCGGAGACAGGCAGAAAGGTCGCCCGGCCCAGGTGATTCTGGCGAAGATATTCAATCAGCCGCTTGGCTGTTTCCTCATCCTCGGTCACGATATTCTGCTGCTGGGCGCCGAGCACCATATCGAGGGCGGTTTCAATTTCCCGGGGAACCTGAATCAGCTGTCCCAGCACCCCGTGAACGCCGGGAAGCGCCCGATCCCGGGCATATTTCATGGCGGAACGGACGGAATGGGCGTACCCCTCCATTTCGCGGGACATTTCGGAGAGCAGCTTCTGGCGAGACTCCATATCCCGCATCTCCGCCAGCTTCCTGTCATAGCTCTGGCGGGCTTCAATGACGGCGGCGTCGCTGCGGCTGAGCCGATCCACGGAAGCCTGCCATTCGGCCGCCTTCTCCCGCTGCAGCGACTCTTCCTTTGACAGCAGCTCCCGGGCTTCGGCGACGGCATCCTCTTTTTCCACGGCTTCCTGCCGCATCTGCTCACAGGAGACGGTAATTTCGCCCAGACGGGATTCCATGGTCGAAAGCATGGTCTTCAGCCGGGTCTGATTATTCATGGCGGCGGCATGCAGATTCATGGCCTCCATGACCGCAGTTTTCTGCGTTTCCAGGGCTTCCTCCCGGTTTTCCTCTTCCCGGTGAGCGGCTTCTTCTTTTTTCCGGGCCTGCGCCAGGGCGGCCTCCTGATCGGCGAGCAGCTGCTCCCGGGCTTCCCGGCCGCTTTCGTTCTCCGAGAAAAGAGCCGCCAGCTCCTCCATGCGGGCCGCGGCTTCCGCCATTTCCCGTTCCGTGCGCGCCCGGTCTTCCTGCCGGCGGCCCCGGCGATCCTCGACGCGACGAACCGCATCCTGCGCCTGATGCAGCGCTTCCAGGCCCGCCATCACCGCGGCATGGGCATCGGAGATTTTGGCCTCCAGGTCGGCAATATCCCCCTGCAGCGCGTCCCGGCGCTCCGCCTTCTGCCCCAGGGCCGCTTCCGCCTGATCCAGAACGGCGGCCATGGCCTGCAGATCCGCATCGAGGCCCCGGAGCCGGGCCTCCATCTTTCCGGAGCGGATCAGGAAAAGATTCAGATCCAGGACTTTCAGCTCGGCGCTGAGATCCAGGTAAACCCGGGCGTTCCGGGCCTGCTCCTCCAGAGGCGCCAGGCGGTGATTGAGCTCATCCAGGATATCATCCACGCGGGACAGATTGTCCAGGGTCCGGGACAGCTTTTTATCCGCCTCTTCCTTCCGGGCGCGGAACTTCACGATCCCGGCGGCTTCCTCAAACACCAGGCGGCGGTCCTCCCCTTTCCGGGAGAGAATCTCGTCGATCCGGCCCTGGCCGATGATGGAATAGCCTTCCTTCCCGATCCCTGTATCCCGGAAAAGGTCCACGACATCCTTCAGACGGCAGGTGGAACGGTTCAGAAAATATTCGCTTTCCCCGGAGCGGTAAACACGGCGGGTCACCATGATCTCGGCATAATCCATGGGAAGCGCCCGATCCTCATTGTCAAAGACCAGAGAGACTTCGCAATAGGAAAGGGGCTTCCGCTTCTGGGTGCCGTTGAAAATGACATCCTGCATGCTGGCGCCGCGGAGGAGCTTCGCGCTCTGTTCCCCCAGCACCCAGCGCACCGCGTCACCGATATTGCTCTTGCCGGACCCGTTGGGGCCAACGATGGCCGTGATGCCCTCATTGAGGACGATTTCCGTCCGCTGGGCAAAGGATTTGAATCCGTAGAGCTCGAGTTTTTTCAGTCGCATGGGTTCTCCTGATCCTGTGCTTGTTCAAAATATCCTGGCGCCGGGTTCAGCCAAAGACACGCTATCATACCACAAACCCAAAGGAAAAGAAATAACCCTATTGCTTTTCCAGCGCTTTTTGAAGCGCGAGGGCCACCGGGGAGGCGTTCTTCGAGCGGAGATTGTTCCGCGCCAGAATTTCCGCAATCTCCACCTTTGCCTGCTCCACTTCGGCGCGAAACTCCCGGGCGGAAACCCGCGTCGCACCGCCGCCCAGAATAATGACCTGCTCCAGCGCATCGGAGGTGGCCACCCGGACACGGCTGTCCCTGCGCCGGGCGATCTGACGGATGGTTTTCTCAATATAATTATCCGCGGTTTCGGCTTCCTTCGTATAGACCAGATGAATGCCCTGGATTTCCTCCTGATGGCCGATGCCGCCATGCACCTTATAGGCATCGAAGACGAGGATCAGCTCACAGGGATGGAAACCGTGGAAATTGGCCAGCAGCTCCACAAGCGCTTTCCGGGCATCCTCCAGGCTGGAGCGGGCGAGGGCCTGCAAATCCGGCCAGGCGAAAATGATATTATATCCGTCCACCAGGAGATACTCCGTTTTCGGCGGCTCCAGGATCACGACTTTTTCCTTTTCCAGCGTCTGCCCGTTGACGGTGGTCTCGTTCCGCTTCGGGGCATGTTCGGACAGCCTGGATTTCGGCTTTCCGTAGGTCCGCTCAAAAATGGCCTGCAGCTCATCTTCCTCCGCGGCGGTGCCGCGGTATGCCGCACGGACAGGCGCGGCAGGATCTGGACGGGCAAAGGCAAGGCCGGACTCCGGATGGAGATGCATGAAACGCTCCACCTGGTCCCAGGGGACGACAAAGCTCGCACCGTGGGCACAGAAAACCGAATCCGGGGAGTTTTCCACATCCCGGAGGGGGTCATAGCCTGCAGCCGCGATGACTTCCTCCGGATTCCGACATGGTTCGTAGCCCCGGAGGCTGCAAAGGAGGCGGCCCTGTCCTCTGGAATAGGAAACGACTTCCCGGGCATACGAACGCATCGCAGCCACTGGCACACTGCCGGAGAGGACTGTCCGGTCCCCGTCGGTGACCGGGGGATCAAACCGGCCGCCCATCTGCGTCAGATCGCTCATGGCGCGGCCCACACAATCCCCGGGCAGCTCCAGCCGCAGATCATACCATGGTTCCAGCAGGATGCTTTCAGCCTGCATCAGTCCCTGGCGCACGGCACGGTAGGTTGCCTGGCGGAAATCGCCTCCTTCGGTATGCTTCAGATGGGCCCGGCCGGCAATCAGGGTGATTTTCAGATCTGTGACCGGGGAGCCGGTCAGAACACCGCGATGGACTTTTTCCATCAGATGGGTCAGGATCAGGCGCTGCCAGTTCCGGTCCAGCACATCCGTAGAGCAGGCGGTATCAAAATGCAGGCCGGAGCCGCGTTCGCCGGGCTCCAGAAGCAGATGCACCTCCGCGTAATGCCGGAGAGGCTCATAATGCCCGACACCGGAGACGGGAGCGGCGATGGTTTCCCGATACAGGATGCTGCCGGGACTGAAGGATACCTCCACACCGAAACGGTCCTGCATCAGACGGCGAAGAATTTCCAGCTGCACTTCGCCCATGAGCTGGACATGGATTTCCCGTTTCTCGCTCTTCCAGACCACATGGAGCTGGGGGTCTTCCTCCTCCAGGACGCGGAATTCGGATAAGACCCGGACCGGATCCTGACCGGAAGGCAGGAGCACCTGATAGGTAAAGACCGGCGTGAGCAGGGGAGACACCGCCGTTTTCTCCATACCGAGACCTTCCCCCGCCCGGGTCCCGCTGAGACCCGTCACCGCACAGACTTCGCCGGCTGCGGCTTCCTCCGCGAGACGGAATTTCGCACCGGAGTAAAGGCGGATCTGGTTTACCTTTTCCGCTTCCGCTCCGGTTTGCAGCAGGGATTTTACCTTCAGGGAGCCGCCGGTGATTTTCATCCAGGTGAGCCGGGCACCCTGTGGATCGTGACTGATTTTATAAATCCGGGCGCCAAAGGCTTCCGGGAAGGCGTTTTCCGGCAGCAGATCCCGGATTCCGTCCAGGAGCTCCCCAATTCCCTTCATTTTCAGCGCGCTGCCGAAAAAACAGGGGAAGAGTTTCCGGGACCGGACCAGCCGGACGAGCAGGTCCGGCGGAATCCTGCCCTCCGCCAGAAAATGCTCCATGGCGTCCTCGTCACAGAGCGCCGTCTCCTCCATGGCTTCCGGACGGGACAGATCCACGACGGCATCGCCCAGACGCTTTTTCAGGCTTTCCAGCAGAGCGGCGCGGTCGATTCCCGACTGATCCATCTTATTGACAAAAAGGAAGACAGGTACCTGATACGCCCGGAGAAGACGCCAGAGCGTTTCCGTGTGCCCCTGAACGCCGTCGGCGCCGCTGATGACGAGGACGGCCGCGTCCAGGACGGAAAGGGTGCGCTCCGTTTCAGCGGAAAAATCCACATGCCCCGGGGTATCCAGGAGCGTCAGGCGCAGGCCGGGCCAGGTTACTTCCGCCTGCTTGGAAAAAATCGTGATCCCCCGTTCCCGCTCCTGGGGATCGGTATCCAGAAAGGCATCCCCGTGATCCACACGGCCCAGTTTCCGCAGCTGGCCGCCGGCATACAGCAGGGCTTCGCTGAGCGTTGTTTTCCCCGCGTCCACATGGGCCACGAGCCCCAGAACCAGATGCTTTTCCGCCATGAAACCGGGCGCCTCCTCTCCCTTACAGATTCAACAGGCGCAGTATACCATATTCCGGCCCGAAGAGGGAAGGGGCGAACAGGCAGGAAACCGGGAAGGACAGGGCGAATACTTTCAGAAAACAGGAGCAGGATCAACCCTAAAAAAAGCACAGGCAAAAAACGGGAGGAGGCCAGCGGCGATGAAACAGATTCTTGACTGGAACGGGGGATGGACGTTTTCGAAGGATCCGGAGAAACGGTTTGATCCGGCGGTGCCGTTCGGCGGAGCGCCGGTGACGCTGCCCCATACCTGGTATACCGATGAAGATCCCTACCAGGGAGACGCGGTTTATGAGAAAATCTTTTCCCTCCGGACGTCAGCGGATCAGCATGTATTCCTCCGCTTTGACGGGGTGGACAAGGAATGCGAAATCTATCTGAACGGGAAAAGCATCGGCGGGCATCAGGGCGGATATACCCGCTTCGCCGTCGAGCTGACGGAAGCCCTTACAGAGGGAGAGAACCGGCTGAACGTTCGGGTGAACAACGAAAAAGGGGAGACTGTATCCCCGCTGAGCGGGGATTTTACCCTGTTCGGCGGGATTTACCGGAAGGCGGAAATGTGGGTGACGGAGGACGCCTGGTTTGACCCGACCTATTTTGGTACGGAGGGGGTGATTTTCCGTACCGCGATCCGGGAGGACGGAACAGGTGCGATCACCGCGGAACCCCATATCGGAGGCAAGGCGGAGGGGCTGAGGATCCGCTGCACCCTGACCGATCCGGACGGAAAGACAGCGGCGCAGACGGAAGGCCCGGCCGGGGAGACTCTTCACATGGAGATCACCGCGCCCCGGCGCTGGAACGGTCTGCAGGATCCGGCCCTTTACACAGCCAGGGCAGCGCTGTACCGGGACGGGAAGCTGCTGGATGAAGCATGCCTGCGGGTCGGCTTCCGGTCGATCGGACTGGATCCGGAGAAGGGATTTTTCCTGAACGGCGCACACCTGAAGCTGCACGGGGTTGCCAAGCATCAGGATACCGCCGGCGTTTTTTCCGCGACCACGGCGGAGCACTGGAAGCAGGATATGGCCATTGTCCGGGAAATCGGGGCCAATACGATCCGGCTGAGCCACTATCCTCATGCGCAGGGCGTGTATGATCTGTGTGACGAAATGGGACTCGTGGTCTGGGCGGAAATTCCGATGCTCAAGATGACATCCAAACCGGCCCTGCTGGAAAACGCGAAGGAACAGCTTCAGGAAATGATCCTGCAGAACATGCATCACCCGGGAATCTGCTTCTGGGGGGTGCAGAACGAGATCGGCATTTTCGGCCAGAAGCCCTGGATGCCGGACGGCGTGCGGGCGCTGAATGATCTGGCCCATGAACTCGATTCCGACCGCTTTACCGCCAGCGCCAATGAGAACTCCACCTTGCCGGACAGCGAACTGGAGGGGATCACGGACGCCCAGACGCATAACGTCTACTATGGCTGGTACTACGGAAAAATGCAGGACCACGCCGACTTCCTGGATGAATTCCACCGGATCAATCCCGAGGTACCGCTGGGCATTTCCGAATACGGGGTGGACTGCAACCCTGTTTTCCACAGCGAAACCCCGAAGGTGAACGACTATACGGAGGAGTACCAGGCGCTGTACCATGAGACCGTATACCCCTATATGGCAGAGCGGGATTTCGTCTGGGGCAGCTATATCTGGAACATGTTTGACTTTGTGAGCGCCATCCGCAACGCCGGCGGCGTGAAGGCCCGGAACATCAAGGGGCTGGTCACCCACGACAGGCAGACGCGGAAGGACGCTTTCTACTACTACAAAGCCCAGTGGAGCACGGAGCCCTTTGTCCATATCGCCGAGAAACGCTTCGCGAACCGGACGGGCGAAACCATGACGGTGAAGGCTTATTCCAACCTGAAGGAGCTGACGCTTCGCAGCGGGGAGCTTACCGAAACCAGGCACTCCGACACCGGTGTATTCCGGTTTGAAAACGTTCCAATCCGCCCGGAGGGGTCCCGGGTCACCGTGAGCGGCGGAAACCGGGAAGACCGGGCTGTTTTTACCCGGGTTGAGGAAGCTGATTCCCGGTATATCTTTGTGGATACGAACGCGGGGCTGAACGTCCGGAACTGGTTTGTGGATGAACAGGAGGAAGCCCGGATGTTCCCGGAGGACGCTTATTCCCTGCGGAATAAAATGGAGGACCTGGCCGCCAACCCGCAGGTCATGGCCGTGATCGACAGGATGACCCCGAAGCTGGGGCCGGCTGTCCGCGATGAGGACCACGGTATGTTTACCCTGGAAGCCGCTCTGCGGTATCAGAAGCCGGATTATACGGAAGAAGAGATCAAGGCACTGAACGAGGCGCTGACCCGGATTCCCAGGACGTAAGCGTATCCATGTGCATGATTCCGGCCCCTGTCCCCAAAACGGACAGGGGCCGCGGCCTATCCGGCTCCAAAAGCCTTTGAAAGGACAAAAAACTGCCTTCCCCGAAAAGGAGAAGGCAGTATTGGAATCAGGCGTTATTTCAGCCCTTTAATCATGGCCAGATCGCCATAGAGAATGGAGTCATCTCCGAGGGAAGCGTTCTTAATGTCCACGGTGGAGCGGATCTGGGGCATGCAGTAGCGATCCACTTCGGCCAGGATTTTGCCGAGGAAGAGATCGCCCAGGGCTTCAATGACGCCGCCGCCATAGAGCACCAGATCCGGGGAGAAGGTATTGATCATATTGCCGGTGGCGACAGCCAGCCAGTGGCAGGCGCGATCCACGGCTTCCATGGCGACCGGATCCTTTTCCTTCAGCGCAGCGACAAGCTTCTTTGAGCGGAAGACGCCTTCCTTCACATCGTCCGCCATGACGCATTTCCGGCCGCGGCTGACCTGCTGACGGATATAGGCGCTCATCCCCTGCTTGCTGGAAAAGGCTTCCAGACATCCGCGCTGGCCGCAGTTGCAGAGCGGGCCTTCCGGATCAAGAATCATGTGGCCGTATTCCGCCGCCTTAAACTGATGGCCGGTATACAGGGAGCCGTTCAGCACCAGTCCGCCGCCCATGCCCGTACCGACAAAGAACCCGACGATATTCTGATACCCCCGGCCGACCCCAAAGTGATATTCGCCGAGAACGCCGAGATTCACATCATTGCCGACATAGAACGGCACGCCGAACTGCTTGCGCATGGAGGCCGCCATGTCATAATTCCGCCAGGGGAGATTCGGCGTAAACAGCACGATGCCGCGATCCTGATCGATAACGCCGGGCGCGCAGGAGGCGATGGCATTCAGTTTTTTGCGGTCGATGCCGGATTCCTTGATCATCTCCTCAACGACACTGACAATCACCTTTTCCACATCCGTGGAGCCGGAGCCGCCGCTCTTGGAGCGCTTTTTCAGGCGGTAAATGATCTCATCCTTTTCGTTGAAAATCGCGCCGAGAACTTTGGTACCGCCGACATCCAGACAGATATTGTAGCTTTCGGGCATGGTAGGACCTCCTTTTTATCGTCAGATATT
>JAFRGU010000241.1 GCA_017433675.1 Clostridia bacterium | reverse complement strand
TAATGACCTGAATAGGCCATTTTATGCTGCTCCAGCGTTCGCATCACATTGGTTTATTCATTCGCTTTCATGTTCGTTCCGCCTCTTTCCTCGGGGGGCTCTCCCGCACGTACCGTTCGATATGATTCCCTCAGTGGATATTGTTCACAATCCAGATGGAGATATATCCCTCCATGAGCGCCCGGAAGTCGGATTCCTTCTCCTGCTCATTCCGCAGCACGCTTTCTGTATCGAGCGTCCCGCTGACTGCGACCCGGATCCCGCCGTCTTCCCATGCTTCGATCGTCCTGTATTCTGCCTGATACATCGGACACCTGCCCACCGTCCGGTTCTCCCGGATGCCGCGGAAATCCTCTTCGTTTCCGCCCGGAAAATTAACATTGAAAATCTGCCCGGCCTGCAGCTCCCGTTGCGTCAGATCAGTCAGGATTTTCTGCAGCCAGGCGTCAGTCAGCCCATGAATTCCGCCCGCAGCCTCGGATACGGCAATCGCGGGAATATTCAGCGCGGCAGCTTCGAAGGCAGCGCCGGCAGTCGCCGAATACTGGATATCCGTCGCCATATTGTATCCGTCATTGATCCCGGAAAAAACCCAGTCCGGCTGTTCCTTCAGCAGATGAGCCGTTCCGATCCGGACGCAGTCAGCCGGTGTTCCGGAGCAGGCATAAGCCCGGACGCCCGCGACCGGCAGCACCACCGGATGAAGGTCAACCGCCTGTCGTACCGTGATGCTGTGGCTCTGGGCGCTTCGCTGTCCATCCGGCGCAATCACCCATACTTTTCCAAGCGTGCTGGCCGCCTGCACAAGTCGGATCAGCCCCGGGCTCTGAATCCCGTCATCATTGGTGATCAGAATCTTCTTCATCTCTTTTTCCTTTCCCTCACAGCCGGTCCTTCTGTTCTCTTTGCTCCTGTCCTATGCAGTGATCAGTTTCCGGTTTTCAATGCGGATGCTCCTGGTGGATATTTTCCGCAGAAACGTTTCATCATGGCTGACAAAAAGAATTGTTCCGCCGTATCCGCTCAGCAGTTCCTCCAGGGCTTCCATCGTATAGAGATCCAGATGATTGGTTGGTTCATCCAGAATCAGCAGATTCAGATCCATCAGCAGCAGCCGGGCCAGCGCCACCTTGGCTTTTTCGCCCCCGGAAAGAACGAAGACCGGCTTGAAAGCATCCTCCCGCGCAAACCCCAGACAGGAAAGCACGGTCCGGGACAGCGCCTGCGGGTGCGCGGATGCTTCCGCCACGTTTTCCAGCACCGTGCTTTCGGGCCGCAGCGTCCGCTCGTGATGCTGATCAAACCACCCGATCTTCCCCTGCGGATTCAGCCGGATCACGCCCTCGAAGCCGCATTCTTTGGGAAGGTTACCGGTGATGGCGGAAAGAAGGGTTGTTTTCCCGGTCCCATTCCCGCCGGTCAGCGCGGTTCTGCTGCCGGTGGGAAGAATCATCCCCGTATCCTCCAGCAGGATCTTTCCGCCTGCCGTCATCCGTTCGCATCGTACCTCCAGCACGTTCTTCGCCCGCACCGGGGACAGCACGCCCAGCTTCATCCGGATTTCAGGCAGGGCGGTCGGCCGCTCCTTCTCCTCCATCTGCTCCATCCTGTTCTGAATTGTCCGCTTCATATGGCTCAGATGGAGGACGGAATTGGTATATTCCCGGGTATGCAGCCGTGCTTCACTGTTGCCCATGCGGCTCGGTGCTTTCTGCACGGATGCGGCCCGTTCCGCCATTCGCTGGGCGGATGCTTTCAGGCGCTTCTGTTCCTTTTTATATTGGTCATATTCAAACTGGGCCCGGTCCCGCCGGCGGATTCGCTCCGCCTGAAACGCGTCATAGCCTCCCGGAAAATCCGTAATCTCCCCGTCCTCCAGCTGCCAGATCCGGTCGCAGAAATGCCGCAGCAGAGCCCGGTCGTGGGAGATCAGGATCAGTGCTCCGGAAAAAGCCTCCAGCTGCTGATACAGCAGGTCAATTCCGGCTTCATCCAGATCCGTCGTCGGTTCATCCGCCATCAGCAGATTGGGTTGTGCAGACAATGCCGCAGCAATCCGTTTCCGTGTCCGTTCTCCGCCGGACAGGCTTGACCGGGCATCCTTCGTCTGAAACAGGGAACGAAGCTCTCCTTTGATTTCCGTTTCCTGCTCTTCTCCCTGCTGCCGGATCACAGCCACCCGGCCCATGCGGCGAACCACGCCTTCCTCCGGTTCACGCTCTCCGCTCAGCAGGC
>JAFRGU010000240.1 GCA_017433675.1 Clostridia bacterium | reverse complement strand
TGACGGATGGCAATGGATAAGGACAGACTGCTTCAGTACTTCCAGCAGCATTACCTTTCCCGGCAGGAGGTGCTCTTCAAGCTCCCGCTGAATGTTTCCATCGATACCTTCTGGCCGGAGCTGCTGAACCGCAGAAAGGCGAGAGCGACCATCCTTCCGCTGTCCAACGCAGCCGGAATGCCGTACTGGTATGTGCTGACGGAGAAGATGATCGCAGCCAGCGAACGGCTCTGCGCGGAGGCAATGGAGCAGGAGGAGTGCTTTGATCCCTACAGAGCGCCGATGACCAGCGCGATGACGGAGGAAATGTTCTTCACCAGCTTTGTGGAGGGAGCACAAATCCCCCTGCAGGAGGCCATGGATTTCCTTCAGCGCGGGACGGAGCCGGAGAACATCCAGGAGCAGATGATCTGGAACAACCGTCACGCCTGGTCAGGCATGATCGGTTCCCTGTACCGTCCCCTGGACGAGGGCTTTGTCAAATCCCTTGCTTTCATGCTGACAGAGGAAATGGACAACTGCGCTGAGGATTACCGGCAGACAGACCAGCATCCCATTGCCGCCATGAACAGCGAACCGTATGAGGTACCCTCGGCCTACAGCCTGCCTGACCGGATGACGGAATACTATGCCTTCCTGCAGGCCGGGAATGTACATCCACTGATCAAGGCCGCTGTCGGACAGGCCTATATTCTGGTTGCCCGGCCATTCCCGGAGGGCAATGAACGACTGTCACGGATGATTTCGTCCGCCGTGCTCCTGCGCAGCGGCTACGATTTCTTCCGTGACATTTCCATTTCCAGTGTGATCGCAAAGGAGAATTACCGATACTACAAATGCATGCAGGAAATCCTGCGCTCTGAAAACGGTGGAGACCTGACCTACTTCATAGAATACTACCTGGATCTGCTGGTCAGAGCGCTGGACAGCAAGAAGGAACGAGAACGGAGGCGTGTGCAGGAGAGCCTTGCCCGCGAAAGAGAAATGGCCCGCGAGCCGCTTCGCGCACCCAGCGCACCTGCGTCCCAGATGGAGGCAGTCCTCCCGGATGAAGAGGATGAGTCGCTTCCAGATGACAGCCAACGGACAGCTAAGCCATGGCCGCTTCAACCGGCGGACAGCTTTATGGAGCAGGTACGCAAGCTCAAGCATTCACCGAAATCCGTCCACCGGGAATACCCTGCCAAGGTACAGCGAATGCTGGATCAGGGCCTGATCCGTTTTTCCGTCAGCCAATGGAGCCAGATCCAGGGCATAGCCCGGAAGGATGCGGATTATGAATGCCGCGTTCTGTATCAGAAGGGGCTGACGGATCGCCATCCGGATGTGAGTCCCTTGGAGTATTCCTTCCGGATCATAGGTGCATCTGGTAAGCCTCCGGAGCCTGAAGAAAGTGAGGTGGAAGCCCAACAGAAGGAAGCCAATGAGAGCCCGCCTGCTATGACGGCGGCATTCGAGGAAAAGCTGAGAGCCTTTGAGCAAAGCAAATCCGACACGAAGCAGCGGACTGCGGTCATTGTTCGGGAGATGATCCGCAAGGGCATCACAACCTTTGCCCGCAGCGAGTGGGCCGGATACACAGGCCTGAGCCTCGAGCATGCAAAGGACTCCTGCGATGCCATGATTGCCTGCGGCATGATCGTAAACACAACGCCGCATGCTCGCCCTGCTTTGTATCAGTTCAACCTCCATGGAGGCTTGATGCCCGGTCGCCCTACGCAGGCCCTGATCAATCAGCTGAAAGCAATGCGGCAGGATGAAACCAATCAGCGGGATTACCGGATCGGAACCTTCCTGCTTGAAATGATTGAACAGGGGCAGAACACCTTCACGGCATCGGACTGGGGAACACGATTTGATCTGACAAAAACGCAATACGGCAATGACGTCCGGCGGGCTGTTAACCTGGGCCTCGTTACAAAGAAGGTGATATCAGAGGCCGGTAACGGGTCGCACTGCACCTACCAGATCTGCAACAGGCCGCAGGAAAGCATCCGCAGTGAAAACCTTACCGGGATGCAGAAGGAATACCTCAGCAGGCTCTATGAGGAATTCGCTGAGAACGAATTTAGTGTAGAGGATATGGCCCGGTTGATGCAAACCGGCGGTGCGTCCGCCCAGTTCCATCTGAACAATTTTGCAGAGCGTGGAATCCTGAACATCCACAGGCGACCGGGAAAAGCGCACATGTATATTTTCGCGGTGACGTCAGAGGATCATCCGGAGTGCTTTGCGCAGGTCGCAGGTCCGATAGAGCCTTCTGAAGTGGAGAAGCAGAAAAGCGAAACGGCGATGGCGGTCGCCAGCACGGCCGACCTCACCGCTACCGCCTGATTTGGCCGTGTTTGGCCGCTGTTGGCCCCACATGCCGCCTTTAGCCGACTGTCCGGAAAAACGGTCGGCTGCTTTTTTGTGCGCCACAGCGGGCCGATTCTGCGGCTTTGTGGAAAGACACCTGCAGCAAGAATTCACTTGCTATTTCAGGCGTTCAGAGTGATATATCCTCACTGACCTTGGGCCGAAAGGAGGATCACAATGGCCAGGAAGGAATTATCACCCTACGCGCCTGACGTATGGATCAGGCAGCTTAACAGGACGTATCCCAATCTCTGGACGGATCTGCGGAAGGTGTATGCCGAGCCGGAGAAAATCCTGAACAGCAAGTCAGGCGGCGTCAGCCTGATCAAGAATGTACCGGACTGGTGCATCATGCCGACGCTCTTTCCTTTTCTGCTGATCACCAACAGATACGGGGAATCCTACTATCTCACGCACATGGATGAGATGATGACCATCGGCAGCATGTACGTATGGCGGGCCAGCAAAGGGATATACCGGTTTGCCCCGGAAATCTATGAGGCGCTGATCAGTCAGCCCCTCACGGGCAACCTGCCTACGGACTGCCTGTACCATCTCCCGGAATGGGCGGTGTACATTGAAACGCCTGGGCTGTCCTACGAACGTCATCCGATGAAGGGCTTCATCGCGCACTTGGATTACAACCTCTTCAGCCGAAACGTGGATCTCCAGTTTGCCATGTTCCTGGAGGGCTGCGATCAGCCGAAAATGGTCGCGCTGCCCTTTGGCGAAGGATCGTTGCTGGATGCCATGAACCGGGTGGATCAGGTGGACGATCTGTTCATGGGAAAGCGGGACAATCGTTACATTGGCAGTCGGGAGGAATACCGGAAGACCTTTTCCTCCATGCTGCAGCTGCTCCTCTACCTGTGCAGTGAGGAGCCGGATATGCCGCAGATCGAGCATCCGCAGAAACGGCGGACATTCAGCGGCGGGGTGAGAAGTCCCAAGGAACCTCAGGTGTGGGATGTCGGTGTCCGCGTCTCCAATGCCATCAGGAATTACAAAAATCATGAACGCTCTGCTGAGAAGGAAACGGCTTCTGTGCAGGGCGCTCATTCCAGTCCACGGCCTCATGTGCGGGCAGCGCACTGGCATACCTTCTGGGTTGGCCCCAGGAGCGCAAAGTTTCCAGACAGGAAACCCATCATTCGGTGGCTTCCACCCATTCCGATTGGGATGGATTGGAGGAGAGAGCTTCCCACCAACATTCATATGGTTTTGGAAAGCTGATCCCGTAGTTAAAAAAAAACAAGCCCGCAGTCCGGCTCGTAAGAACCAGACTGCGGGCTTGCAGTGTGTTGTTTATCCTTCAATCAAAATCTGTTTCTTTTCAGGAAC
>JAFRGU010000239.1 GCA_017433675.1 Clostridia bacterium | reverse complement strand
CGAATTCCCGATTGTGGCGGTAGGAGAGTTCCGCGATGGCAGCACTTCGACTCCGCGGTTGCTGGCATGCAGCGTTGATGATCAGGTCATTCTGGCCGGACGGCTGGAAGCAATGAGTACGGGCGGGCAGATTCTGATGACGGAGCTGACCCGTGCGGCGCTGACGGAAACCCCCCGGATCTGCCAGGTCCACAGCGTGCTGCCCAAGGGATCTGAAACGTCCGTTCAGGTTTATGAAACGACAGGCCTGGGACAAAAATGGCACCAGGCGGGGAAGGGGGAAGAATCCCGCTGGGAAATACTGCCGGAGGGGATATCCCTTTCCTATCATCTGATGGACGGAAAGATTGCACAGGAGGCTGAACACACCGGCTGTCTGTGGAAAATTGCTGCGACGGAGAAGGAAGGGTGGATGACCACGGATACCCCCCTGCAGGAGCTGCAGAATCTGGTGCTCCTGCTTGGAGAAAATGCGTATGCCAAGGTTGTGGCCCGGGAAGACACAGGATACCGGATTTATTTTACTTTCCGGCCGGAGGGATTTGCAGACTGGATCCGCGAACAGAAACAGGCGGGGAACCGGGACATCCCATAAAACAGATCAATCGGAAAAAGAGTCAAAAAAACTCCCGGAGATCATTTTCTCCGGGAGCACTTTTCTTTTCAGGTTTTATGCCTTGGTACGGCGATGGCGGCTGCCATCGGTTTCTTCGGTGGAAACAGCGGCTTTTTCCGCCGCCCCGGCTTCAGCGGGGGCGTCATTGCTGTAAAGCTTCCGCAGGGTCTCGGCCATCAGATCGCTGTCCTGGGCGGTACCCTCAGCCTCCGGCGCTTTTTCCGCCGCTTTTTCAGTGGCCCGGGCGGCGTCACTGCTGGGAGAAATCTCGCTGCGGTGCTTCCGCTTCGGCTGGGTGCTGTAATCCCGGTAGTTGGCACCGTCCAGATGATCCATGGCTTTTTTGCTCTGGCTCTTCAGAACGCCGCGGCGGATTCCGCCGATGAGCAGCAGCAGCACGCCAAGACCGGCGATGCCCGCCAGGATCCACTTCGCGGTTCCGGCAATTTCTTCCACCTGATCGGTCCAGGCGGGAAGCTTCTGGCTGGCATCCAGATCATCGTAGGTCTGCGGCATCTCCTGATAGCGGGGAGCCGGCGGGGTAACGATGGGCGCTTCCGTAGGTTCAGGCGTGGGCTGCTGATGGGTGATCCGGATCGGATTGCTGGTGAAGGTCAGCGTCTGGGAGAGCTGATCCCTGCAACTGGCGGTGAACTGGAACGTACCGGGCATGGAGATGGCCATTTCCCGGGTGAAGGTCCGGCTTTCTCCTGCGGGGATTGAATCGAACGTATTAATCACCGTATCCACCGCACGGATGGAAATGTTCGAGACGTCCACGGCGCTTTCGTTGTTCACGGTAATCGTGAAACGGACACTGCCAGGGATAGTATACACCACATCCCGGTCCGCCGAGGCATCCAGGCCGAGAACAATCTGCTGCGTGGGATCCGTCGCGATGACGTTCACCCGGCCTGTGGCGGTTTCCACAGGCTCGCCGGTGGCATCTTCCGCGGTTACGGTGAACTGCAGATCCTGGGTCTCAGTGATGGTCATCTCCTTATCCATGGTGACGCTTTCGCCCGCCTTGATGGTCAGATCACTGAAGACCTCGCCAAGATTCGCATCCGTAACGTCCACATTCGTGAAATCCACAGTGCCGGAGTTTTTCAGGTTGACGGTCAGCTTGACCGTATCCCCGGGCGCGCCGCCCTTCTTGTCCGCCTTCAGGGTGGCGGAGAGCTTGACTTCACCGTACTTGACGGTGGCGGACTCCACCTTCTGCGTGTAGGTCTTGCCGCCGGCCTTGAAGGAAACCGTGGCGGCGGAGGTCAGATTCTTCTTCCCCATCTTGGCGGTAAAGGTGTAGCTCTCCTTGCCGCCGGCGGGAATGCTGTCGATGGAGCCGGATTTAGTGGAAATGGAGCTGTTCTCCTTGATGGTGACCTTCGTGACTTCCACGGCGGAAGGATTCTCGATTTCATAGGTTACGGTGACTTCCTGGTCCTTCTGGGCCGTGGTCGGCTTGATATCCCGGGTAATCGTCAGCTCAGGGGTGGCACCGGCATAAATAATGGTTTTGGAAAAATTCTTCGCCTTATAAACCAGCTCGCCTTCATCGTTGTACAGGGAATAGCGAATCTTGAAGGTGATGCGGCCGGCGTCCAGCTCAGCCTGGGTGACCTTCCACTTTCCGGACCAGGACTTGGTGGTCCCGACAGAAAGGGTGGGAGAGCCGAACTCTTCAACCTGCTTGCCGCTGGGATAATACAGCGTGACCGGACCGGGCATGTCGCTCTCGCCCACGTTGGTGACGGAGATGGAGACCGTGATTTCTTTCGGCGCGGAAAACTGATTTGTTTCCAGCGCCATGGAAACCTTCAGCGGATCATCCCCCGCCGCCATGGCGGAAGCGCAGAACAGGCCCAGCAGCAGCACCGCCGCCAGGGCGAAGATCCAAAGCTTTCTTTTCATGTGTTTTCGGAATCCATACCGGATTCCTGCCCCCTTCCCTGAAAATCAGGAGATGCAGATTCCTGCTGAAATCAAAACCAATATAAACACAGGAATACAAGCCTATTGTAGCCGGAAAGGATGGGACTGTCAAGAAAAAGCGGGAGAAAGGGCAAAAATGGCCAGGGGCCGGCGACGTTTTCCGGCCGGAAAAGGAGAACAGGAAAAAATCATTGAAAACGCTTTACGGAACCGGGTTCCGTGGTTATAATATCGCAGTGAAAACCAGAAGGTTTCCAGAATGCAATCGAAACGGAGGAAAAAGAAATGAAGAAGCTTGTTGCACTTATGCTGGCGCTGACCCTGTGCCTGAGCGTGTTCGCTTTCGCCGGGGCGGAAGAACCCATTACCCTGAAAATCGCGCACATCGGCCCGCTGACCGGCGCTGCCGCCGTTTACGGCACGGCCACCAGCCGCGGGGCGAAGATCGCTGCGGATGAAATCTCTGCCGCGGGCGGCAAATATAAGGTAGAGATTATTGATGAAGACGATACCCATGATGCCGAAAAGGCGGTTTATGCCTATGGCGACGCGCTGGACAAGGGCGCGCAGATGATTATCGGCACGACGACGACCACGCCCTGTATCGCTGTGGGCGCAGAAGCCTTCAATGACCGGGTGTTTATGCTGACGCCTTCCGCTTCCTCCACCGCTGTTACCGCGGATAAGGACAATGTGTATCAGGTCTGCTTTACTGATCCGGCTCAGGGCGCTGCTTCCGCTGAATACATTGCGGGGAAAAAGCTGGCCACCAAGGTCGCCGTGATCTACAACAACGCGGACGCCTATTCCACCGGCATCTATCAGACCTTCGCGGAAAAGGCTCCGGAAGTCGGGCTGGAAATTGTTTCCACCACCACGTTCACCGATGACACCACGGATTTCTCCGTGCAGGTGGCGGATGCCAAGAACAACGGCGCTGAGCTGGTGTTCCTGCCGATTTACTACACTCCCGCTTCTCAGATTCTGCTGAACGCCTCCAGCATTGACTACAAGCCGGTGTTCTTTGGCGTAGACGGTATGGATGGTATTCTTTCCATTGAAGGCTTTGATACCTCCCTGGCAGAGGGTGTCATGCTGCTGACGCCCTTCTCCGCCGACGCGCAGGATGAGCTGACGAAGAACTTTGTTGCCAAGTATCAGGAGCTGTATAATGAGATCCCCAACCAGTTCGCTGCGGATGCCTATGACGGCGTGTATGCGCTGGTAGCCGCTGCCGAAAAGGTTGGCGTCAAGGAAGGCGACAAGCCTGAGGATATCTGCGACGGACTGATCGCGGCCATGCAGGAGATTGAAATCACCGGCGTTACCGGCACCATGACCTGGGCCGCCAACGGTGAAGTCAGCAAGACCCCCACTGCCGTGATCATTGAGAACGGCGTATATGTGGGCTTTGGCAACTGACAATCCCTGGTTCACAGCAGCAATGCATTCTTTTTGCGGTCCGCTCCCGGTTTGTCGGGAGCGGATTCGCTCGTTTTTCCGGCCCCTTCTCATTCTGGACGAAACGGTAGCAAAACGCACCAAATAAGACATGAAGAAGCCGTTCAATGACACTTTTTCCATGAATAATGGGGTGGCAGTCCCCTTTTCCGGTAAGATTCCCTTCCTCCCGGCGGGGGAACAGCCGGCGTTCAGCGGCAGCTGAACAAAAAAATCAACGAATCCGTCAGAGGAGTTGAGTTCTTTCATGATTTTCCTTTCCAATCTGGTTAACGGGCTGAGCCTGGGCAGTATCTATGCCATCATCGCACTGGGTTATACCATGGTCTACGGCATCGCGAAGATGCTGAATTTCGCCCATGGCGATGTTATCATGGTAGGCGCGTATATTGCCTTCTGCGCCCTGCAGTACTGGGGGCTTCCGCCCGTCGGCGCGCTCCTGGCCGCAATGCTCCTGTGCACGATCCTGGGGATTACGATTGAGACCCTCGCCTATCGGCCGCTGCGGCAGGCGACTTCCCTTGCTGTGCTGATTACCGCAATCGGCATGAGCTATCT
>JAFRGU010000238.1 GCA_017433675.1 Clostridia bacterium | reverse complement strand
GTCGTGACCCAGACGATCCCGACCATCGCCATCGCGCCCCTGCTGGTGCTGTGGATGGGCTTCGGCATGGCGCCGAAGATCACCCTGGTGGAGATCACCACCTTCTTCCCGGTGGCGGTGGGCCTTCTGGACGGCTTCAAAAGCGCCGATCCCGACGCGGTGGCCCTCCTGCGCTCCATGAACGCTACCCGGGGCCAGATCTTCCGCCATGTGAAGTTTCCGGCTGCCCTTCCCTTCTTCTTCTCGGGGCTGCGCATCTCCGCGTCCTACGCGGTGGTCGGCGCGGTCATTTCCGAGTGGCTGGGAGGCTTCGAGGGGCTGGGCGTATACATGACCCGGGTCCGCAAGGCCTATGCCTTCGATAAGATGTTTGCGGTCATTCTGCTGATCGTCATTGTAAGCCTTCTGCTGATGAAGCTGGTCAACGTGATCAAGGCTGTCTCCATGCCCTGGCTGAAGTATCGTCCGGAAACAGCCGGAGAGAAAAGACAGTAAGCGAACGAAAGGAAGAAAAGAACATGAAAAAATGCTTTGCCCTGCTGCTGGCCCTCTGCCTGACCTGCATGCTTTCCGCCGCTCCGGCCGAATCCGGCCAGCTGAAAAAGATCGTCTTCTGTCTGGACTGGACCCCCAACACAAACCATACCGGCGTCTATGCGGCCCAGGCCCTGGGTTACTATCAGGAAGCCGGCCTGGATGTGGAAATCGTGCAGCCTCCGGAAAACGGGGCGCTGCTGATGTGCGCCGCCGGTCAGGCGCAGTTCGCTGTGGATGCCCAGGACACCATGGCAGCCTCCCTGGATCTGGATCAGCCCCTGGGGGTGACGGCCGTGGCCGCCCTTCTGCAGCACAACACCTCCGGCATCCTGTCCCGCGCCGAGGATGGAATCACCTCCGCCAAGGGCATGGAAAACAAGGTCTACGCCACCTGGGACAGCCCCATCGAGCTGGCCATGCTCCGCTACTGCATGGAAAAGGAAGGCGCGGATTTCAGCAAACTGAAGCTGATTCCCAACAATGTCACCGACGAACCCGCCGCCCTGGCCGCCCATCAGATTGATGCCGTATGGATTTTCTACGGCTGGAGCGGCATCAACGCCGAACTCAGCGATGTGGATTGCGGCTATTGGGATTTTGCTTCCATCAGCAGTGAACTGGATTACTATACCCCCGTCATTCTGGCCAACAATGATTTCCTGAAGCAGGATCCGGCAACAGCCCGCGCCTTCCTCGCCGCCACGGAAAAGGGATATCGTTATGCGGTGGAGCATCCGGAGGAAGCAGCGGATCTGCTCATCGCCGGAGACACCACCGGTTCCCTGGCGGATTCCAGAGAGCTGGTATATGCCAGCCAGAAATGGCTCTCCGGCCAGTATCTCGCCGATTCCGAAGATTGGGGCGTTTTTGAGCCGGAAAGATGGAACGCCTTCTATGCCTGGCTGTACACAAATAAGCTGACCTCTCATGACCTGACCGGCCTGGGCTTCAGCAATGACTATCTGACCGGGGAGTGACGCGGATGGAGCTTCTCCGAACCGAAGGAATCACAAAGGCCTTTGATGGCAGGATGGTGCTCCGGGATATCAGCATTCATCTGGAGGAGGGCGAGCTGATCTCCCTCCTGGGGCTCAGCGGGTCCGGAAAAACCACCCTGCTGAACATCCTCTCTGGCCTGGCCAGGCCGGATTCCGGAAAGGTCTTTCTTTCCGGCGAGGATACCACCGGCCGTCCCGGCCGCATCAGCTATATGCTCCAGAAGGATCTGATGCTGGAGCACAAGCGGATTATTGACAACGTGACCCTCCCCCTGGTCATCCGGGGCATGAAGAAGCAGGATGCCCGCGCCAAAGCGGATCCCTTTTTCCCCGCCTTCGGGCTGGACGGGACCCAGATGCTCTATCCCTCCCAGCTCTCCGGCGGCATGCGCCAGCGGGCGGCCCTCCTGCGGACCTACCTGGGCTCCCGGGGGATCATCCTGCTGGATGAGCCCTTCTCCGCTCTGGACATGATCACCCGGTCCCAGCTCCACGAGTGGTATCTGGATATCACGGAACGGATGCATCTCTCCACGGTGCTCATCACCCACGATGTGGATGAGGCCATTCTCCTGTCCGACAGAATCTGCCTGCTCACCGGCTCCCCCGGTGAAATCAGGCATGAAATTCCGGTGCAGGTCCCCCGCTCCCGGCGGATGGATTTCAGCCTGCAGCCGGAATTCGCGGAATACAAGCGGAAAATCCGGGAAATCCTGACAGAATCCATGAAGCAGTCCGAAGAAGGGAGGAGGCTCCGGTGAAGCGCTGTGTGATTTTCGGCGGCGCGGAGATGGCAGACGATGCCCTGATCCGCCGCAGTCTCCGGCCGGATGATTTCATCCTCTGCTGCGACAGCGGTCTCCGCCATGCGGAGCGCCTGGGGCTGCAGCCCTCCCTCGTTGTGGGGGATTTTGATTCCCATGCCAAGCCGGATTCCGGCGACGTCATCGTGCTTCCCAGGGAAAAGGATGATACGGATACGGTGTTCGCGGCCCGGGAGGCGGTCCGCCGCGGTTTTGATGACTTTCTGCTCATCGGCGTCACTGGGCGCCGCTTCGACCACACCTTCGGCAACATTTCCCTTCTGCTCTGGCTGCATCAGCTGGGAAAGCGTGCCCGGATCCTGGATGATTATTCCGAGATGGAAATCGTGTCCCGGGACCCCGTTGAAATCGACGGCAGGTACCCCTATTTTTCCCTGCTGAACATTTCCGGAACCGCCCGGGGAATCACCATTCGCGGGGCAAAGTACCCCCTGGAAAACGCGGAAATCCGCAGCGACTATCAGTACGGCATCAGCAACGAGGTGCTTCCCGGGCAGACCGCCACGGTCTCCGTCCGGGAGGGCAGCCTGCTGCTGGTCCGGGTCTTTGCCGGCTGATTCAGGATTTCACTGATTCAGGATTTCACTGAAGCAGATCCTCGGTCAGGAGGTTTCCTGACCGGGTTTTTTTATTCATGTATTCCGCAGAAGGCATGATTATCTGCAGGGGGGAAAGAAAAAAGAAAAAGCCTTGATTTCTCAAGACTTTTTCGGGTTGGTGGTCGCAACAGGACTCGAACCTGTGACCCCATCGATGTGAACGATGTGCTCTACCAACTGAGCCATGCGACCATGTGCTTTCCTACGAAGGTACCAGTAGGTACTACCAACTGAGCCATGCGACCATGCGACTTCCTACGAAGGTACCAGTAGGTACTCCGCATGTAGTAGGATTGTGCCAGAGAGCGATGTGCACACCAAAGCCCGAGAAACCTCATAAAATAAGCCATGTCCGATTGATCTGTAATGCAGAATGCCCTTTCTGCTACTCAGCCCGGCGTGCCTTCAGAAGCACTCTCACCCTGTAGTCAGTGAAGGTTTTTTCAGAGTTCTCTCGGTTTTCCTCTGTTCATTCTCGTTGATCTGTGCTATGCTTGTTCTGGCAAAAGTCTCCTTGGTATAGTTGTTGGTTGGCGCTTACATTATACCATTCCTGTCCTGGCAGGAGGGGGATGCGCCTTCTTTGGAAAGCGCGGCCTTGCTGATAAAATGAAGGAATCAAGCGGAGGATTTCTATGAATTCCAAAGAACTGCTGACCACGACGATATGGGAGCTGCTGGAATCACTTCAGTGGGAAAAACAGATGGAAAGCGCCTTGACAGCCTGCCTGCTTACCATTCGGAAAGCGACCGGCGCAGAGGCGGGTTTCGTCTGGCTGCTGAACCGTGACACCGAACGGCTGACGATCGCAGCCTGTGCCACGGAAATCGATGTGACGGGTATGACCATCGAAAGAGACCAGGGTGCCGTCGGACAGGTGTTGACTGCTGGACAAAGCCTGATCCTGTCTTCCCCTGTTCAGGAGGGAAACCCGCTGTTCGGATCTGACGAGGCGACGGGAATCCGGATCTGGAATCAGATGATTGTTCCGTTGCGAACGCCCGGATCCGACCCCTTCGGCTGCATCCAGCTGGTCAACAAGCGGGACGGCTGTTTTGAAGCGGACGAATTGCATATCACGGAAAAGCTGACAGCCCTGATCTCTATGGATCTGGACGACAAGGGCTACGATCTGCCGGAAAAGAAGACGTGTCCTCCCATGATTTCCCTGCGCAACGTGGTGAAAGAATTCGCTTCCGGCGAAGGAAAGATCCGTGTGCTGAAAGGGATCTGTCTGGATATTTATCCGCAGGAATTCCTGGTGATTCTGGGCGAGAGCGGCTGCGGAAAGACGACGCTGATGAACATTATCGGCGGAATGGATTCGCTGACCGAAGGAACGATGCTGGTAGACGGAAAGGATTTCTCTCACCCGGGCAGTGCGGAGCTGACGGCCTATCGCCGAAATGAGATCGGATACATCTTCCAGGCGTATCATCTGATGCCCAACCTGTCCGCCCTGGAGAATCTGGAATTCATCGCGGAGATTGTGAAAAACCCGATGCTTCCCCGGAAGGCCCTGGAGCTTGTGGGTCTGACGGATCGGGCAAACAACTTTCCCTCCCAGATGAGTGGCGGACAGCAGCAGCGTGTTTCCATCGCCCGGGCCCTGGTCAAGCAGCCGAGGCTGATCCTGGCGGACGAGCCGACCGCGGCGCTGGATTACGCGACCAGCATTGAGGTGCTGACCATTGTGGAGGATATCGTCCGGAACCAAGGAAAGACGGTGGTCATGATCACGCACAATCCTGAAATCGCGAAGATGGCGGATCGGGTTGTCCGGCTCAGCAACGGCAGGATTTCCAGCATCCAGCTGAATATGAACCCGCTGCCGGCAAAGGAGCTCAGCTGGTAATGAAAAAAACACAGATCAAGGATATCCTCCGGAACATACGGGCAAACTGCATCTCATGGCTGGCGGTATCGATCGTGACGATGATCGCCTGCGGCGTTTACTGCGGCGCGTTTTTTTACGCGGACGAACTGGAAAGTACCGCGGCGGATTTCTTTGCCCGGACAAATGTGGAAGATTTCACGGTCATGTCGGCAAAAGGCCTGACGGAACCGGAAATCCGGCAGCTGCTTTCTGTGCCCGGCATTACGGATGCGGAAGGCAGCTACTGGCTCAGCGGCGTATCGCTGTATACGGCAGAACAGCAGCTTCCTGTCGACCTGTTCGCAGTGACAGAGCGGGTGTCGGTTCCGGAACCCGTGGAAGGGAGTCTGCCCTCGGCGTCCACGGAATGTGCGCTGACCGCCGATATGATGCAGAAATACGGGCTCCGGCCCGGCGATACGGTTTCCCTGAAGCTGAATGACGCGATACCCGCGATTTCCTTTACCGTGACAGGCAGCGTACTGCATGCAGAAAACTACTTCCAGGGGGAAACGCTGCGCGTATTCGTACCCAAAGCGACGTTCCGGGAGATTCTCCGCGCGGACAGTTTCCCCCGCGTTCTGGTGGATGCGGAGGGGATCGGCGGCCTGCTGTCCGATGACTATTTTTCGGGGATTGCTCCCGTCCGGCAGGGAATTCTGGATGCGATGGACGGCCTGAATGCGGCGACGGAAAAAGCCGAAACGATGGGCTTTGCGATTACGACCCGCTCGGAAATGGAAGGCTATCAGGCGCTGAAGCAGATTGCGGAAATGCTGCGGAAACTCGCGACCATTTTCGTTATCATCTTCATGGGTGTGGGTACAATTGTTGTCTTTTCCACCATCACCGTCGTGATCGACGGTCAGAAAAAGCTGATCGGCAGCATGAAAGCAAATGGCTTTCGGAACGGTGAAATCATGCGCCGCTATCTGGTCTACGGCGAGTCCGCCGTTCTTTTCGGTATGCTGTGTACGGTCGGCGTAGCCTTCCTGCTGCAGATGGTTATCCGTCATGTATTGTCCGGGCTGTTCTGCCTCGAGATTCACGGTTTCAGCTTTCAGCCCGTGTCTTTCCTTGTACTGCTTCTGGCGCAGACAGCTCTGACAGGTCTCGTGACCGCTGTCGTAACCGAAGTAAACGCGAACAGGTATTCCGCGGTGGAACTGATGAACTGGAACGGCGAACATCCGGCGGTATCCCGGAAATCAGATAATACCGGCATTCCTGAAAAGAAGAGACATCTGTCCCTGTATTCCCGGCTGATCCTCCGGAATATGCACTCGGACAGGGCCCGTGTCCTGGCTTCCGTGATCATTATCGGCTGCAGCTGCGGCATGATTGGTGTCGGGCTGACGCTGAACAGTTCATATCACAGCATGACAGAGAATACCCGGCAGGAGATTCGACGCTATGATCTGGAATGCGCCGTTCCTGCCGGCACGGAGATCCGTGATGCGCTGGAAGCGGTGCTCGGCTGCGGTGCGGACTGTGTGGCGGTAACCAGTACGCAGACCGTCTACGGCTACGGAGACAAAACGGAGTATGTAACCGTCATAACAGCGGACAATTCCGTTTATTCGGACTACATCCGGCTGACGGAAATGGATGGGAACATCTTGCAGGGCCCGGATTCCGGCGTGCTGATCCAGAACCGGATTTCCGAACGGTTCGGGATTCGCCCCGGGGATGAACTGACAATCTTCGACGGAGTTTTGAACACTCACACGGTCCGGGTGGACGGGAGTGTGAAGAACTATATCGGGCGTGTCATCTATATGTCTGAGGAATTGTATGAGACCGTATTCGGCTTTCCTCCCGCTGCCAATAACCTGCTGATCCGGCTGAACGGAACGGATCCAGACAACTTGGCGGCCTTCCTGCGGGAACGATTCCCCGGAGCTGCAGTCTCTCGCACCGACACGATGCCGCCCCTGTTTTCCGGGCTTACGGACGCCTTTAATGCCCTGATCTATGTGATGATCACGCTTTCCGTGATCATGTCCTTTTTCGTCCTGCTGAATCTGGTGAATATCTTTGTGAGCCGCCGCCGGAACGAACTGATCGTCATGGGGATCAACGGTTTCAGCTACCGGGAAGAGATCGGGTACCTGATCCGCGAAACGGTTTTCACCACGCTGGCGGGCCTGGGAATCGGAATGCTGGTGATCGTGCTGATCACGGAAACCCTGGTACGGATTATCGAAGCGCCGGATACGATGTGCGTCCGTTCCGTCAACTGGCCTGCCTGCGCGGTTGCCGCGGCGGTGGAAGCAATGTTTGCGCTGGTGATTAACAGCCTGGCTTTTCGTCGGGTAAAGCATCTTGGGAAGGACGATCTGAAATGAGCATGATCTGATTTCAGAATGCCTCTAGCGCTCAATACCTTCATTGCAGAATTAACCGTCCCGGTTGGTTTGTTCAGTAAGTGAGCAACATCAATCATCCTGACTTTCTCCTGCTTCTTTAATAACTCTGCTATAGCCAATAAATAACCAAGTTGAATTTTTGTCAAAACTGCTCCTTCCGGGATGTATTGGTCGATTGAAGAATCGTACTTTCCGTTCACGATGCTACTCCTTTCATTCCGTTGCTTCTACGTCATCAAGTCCCTTTACCCAGGTATGATAATCAATACCGCAACAACAGCAAGAAAGAAAAGCCATGGGTCTTATGACCCTGACATCATAATCTCTATTTTCACTTGTATAATTCTTGATTCTGTGGTATTATAAATTCAACTT
>JAFRGU010000237.1 GCA_017433675.1 Clostridia bacterium | reverse complement strand
CCCAGGCTTTCCAGCATGTCCTGCAGCTGCATCCCGCCGTCGACGAGGAAGCTGCCGTCCTCGTTCCGGATTACTTCTTCGTTGACCTCATCGTGCTCGTCGTAGATCTCCCCGACCAGCTCCTCCAGCACGTCCTCCAGCGTCACGATTCCGTCCGTTCCGCCGAATTCGTCGAGCAGGATGATCTGATGCGTTTTGGAGGCGCGGAACTGCTTCAGCAGGCTGGAAATCGGCAGCGTCGCCGGCGCGAAAACCGGCTCCTTCATGATCCGGGTGATGTTGTTCTCCCCGTCATGGGTCATCTTGTAGAAGTCCTTCTCGTGCAGGATGCCGACGATGTGGTCCAGATCCTCGTGGTACACCGGGATCCGGCTGAAGAAGGTGCTCCGGAAGATCTCCGCCACCTCATCGACAGTTGCCGTATCCGCCACCGCGGTCACGTCAACCCGCGGGGTCATGATGTCCTCCGCATCCTGGTCGTTGAATTCGATGGCGCTGCGGATCAGCTCCCCTTCCTCGGCCTCGATGTCGCCCTCGGTCTGCGCCTCGTCGATCATGGTCATCAGTTCTTCCTCGATCTGAGGCTCCTCAGGCTCCGCCTTCACAATTTTGCTCAGCAGCTTCCGCCACAGGCCGAAGAGCCAGTCCACCGGGGTCAGGATCTTCATGATAATCCGGATCACCGGGCTCACGGCCATCGCGAACCGCTCCGGCTGTTGTTTGGCCAGGGTTTTGGGCCCGACCTCCCCGAAAAACAGCACCACCGCCGTCATCACGGCGGAGGCCACAGTCGCGCCGGTATCCTCGCTTTGCAGGATCCGGGTGAAAAGGATCGTGGCGATGGCCGTCCCGGCGATGTTGACGACATTGTTTCCCACCAGCACGGTGGTCAGCAGGCTGTCATATTCCTCCAGCAGCTGCAGCGCGGTCTGCGCCCTCGGCTTCTGTTCTCCTTCGATGGTTTTCAGTTTGATTCGGCTGGAAGCGGAAAAAGCCGTCTCCGTAGCCGAAAAAAAACCGGAGAGGGCAATGCAGCAGATCAGGGCAATCCATAAGCCCATTGAATCCTTCAATCCTTTCGTGTTCAGGCGTCCAAAGCCCGCCTCATGACGAGGCACGAAAAATTATATCATTCCCAGGCTTGATTTGCAACACTTTCCCGCTTCTCCGGAGCCCGATGGAACCGGCTCAATGCCTGCTGTTCATCCGGCTATCTGTAGCAGATCCCGCACGGTTCATATCCTTGCTGAATCGCCTCAAGCAGGCTGATCTGAATCGGTTTTTTCATTCTGGAACAGGACGGATTCAGATGATACTTCCGTCCGGAGCCGGTAACGTACACCATGGTCGCATCCACGTTTTCAGAAGTGCTGACCACATTCCCGCCGGAAGAAATCGCGGTGCCGGCGGAATAGGTTCCCGGCTGTCTGGACCATTTCTCATAAAGCTTTACCACATCAGAGGCTCTGACTGCCATATTGACATTCTGCGCCGACGCATAGGTGGCGGTGGTGACCCCGATGACCTTCCCCTGATCGTTCAGGAGCGGTCCGCCGCTGCTGCCGGAGGAAATCGGGGCTGTGAACTGAATCCAGTCCTTTGATTTATCCCGGTAGAAGGCACTGATGTTGCCGATCGAGATGGTATTCATGAGCCCGGCGGGGCTGCCGATCGCCACCACGCGCATGGAACGCTTCAGCTTTGTGTTCGGGTCAAATTGCAGCGGCGTGTAGGAGACATTCTTCCCCAGCCGCAGAAAAGCGATATCCAGCTTTTCGTCCGCCGCTTCGATGCGTTCCACCTGGAAGCGTTCGTCATCATCGCTGTTGGCAATGATATAGGTAGCCCCCTCAATGACATGATGATTGGTCACGATCAGGTTGTTTTCAAAGGCGATGAATCCGCTTCCGATCGCGATCCGGGAACGGTTGGCAGCATAAACCTCCAGCATGAAAACCGAATCGGCTGCCCGTTCCACCGCGTCAGGATCATCGGAAAATGCCGCTTCTGCCCTGCTGTATATGGAACAGGAGCATGTCAGAAGCAGGATAACCAGCAAAACTGAAATACGATACCGTCTTTTCATGCCGTCTCTCCAGTCCGTTCACTTTATTCAGTTGCGCTGTCATTTATCTTTGGCAGGCTTATGATTGACCACAGGGGAACGCGATCCCTTTTCTGATTTCAGTATAATGCATGAATCCGTTGAAATCAACAGCTGCTCGCTGCTGTAAATCTGTTGTGAGCTGTCTTTTCCCCATACGGATCGCCGGGACAGTTCTGCATTACTGCTTTTCTGCTCTGCATCTGAAGAAAATGAATTCAGGACGGTGAATGGTCCCTCCGAACAGAGCCGGATACTGCTTTCGCAGTTCGTCTGAAATGTGGGCTTCCTGACATTCCTCAATCCGGAAACCGGCCCGGATCAGCGCATTGATCAGGCTTGAAACCGTTCTGTGATAGCATTCATACCCGTTGACAATCCAGTTCACCTTTCTGGGACCTTCCACACAGTAATTCCGAAGGTTTGCATACAGCCGTTCTCCGGTTTCCGTACGCGTATACCGGTCATAAACGCCATCCCATGCCGTGACAATCGGATGGGACATGCTGAAAACGAACTCCGCATCCTTTTTCATTCGGTGGAGGATTTTCCGCATCAGTCCGGAAAAATCTTCCGCATAATCAAAAACCAGGGAGCTTGTGACCAGATCAAATTGGGTTCCGATCGTGTCAATCTCCTCCATGGCGATCCGCTCATAACGGATATTCTCCGCGCTGTTGTTCGCTTTTGCGTACGCCAGCATCTTCTCCGAGATGTCAATCCCCAGCACGGATTCCGCACCCATATCGGAATACAGCCTGGCATGCTGCCCCATGCCGCAGCCGATATCCAGGACTTTTTTCCCATGAAGATCCGGGAGCATTCCCAGCAGAATCGGCGTCTCAATGCAGTCATTGAAATTGACCTCATTGTCCCGGCTGCTCCGGAAGCTTTCAAAAAAGGCATCGTTGTCATAGATATTCTGCCCTGGCATCCTGCAGTCCTCCTGTGTCGATTCTCAATGTGTCCGGTTCATATCCATCCTCTCCTGCCGCATCCGCAGTCAGACCGAACCGGTGATGACCATCCTGTTTCGAAGCGTGCTCCCGGATCACACCGTCCTTTGGTTCTCCGCCGCTGCTCCTTCCTGAGCGCTCTCCGCAGTTTCGATCACCATGCATCTTCATGTTCCCTCTGCATTCATACTGTGATATAATCGGCAGCAGGATCATTCCGGGCAATCTCAGAGAATTATAGCACAGGAATATCCTTCAGCGCATCCCCGCCTCACAGAATCATACGATATCCAGTTTTCGGAGGGATCCCATGAGTGACGTGACCTACAGCCGGGCCGGGAAGGAAGACCGGCAGGAAATGATTGATTTCGCAAATCTCGTATTCTCCCAGGCCAGAGAGCCGCATGATTTCAAGGCTCTTCTGCCCAAGACCTACGCGGACGGGGTACAGGACATTGAGGACTGGCATTATATCGCAAAATCCCAGGGCCGGATCGTCGGGCTCGTCGCCTGCCGTCCTACCCCGATGGTTTACGGGGACAGGACCCTCGACTGCGGCTTTGTCGGAACCGTGTCCGTTCACCCCTATCACCGCGGGGAAGGGCATATGAAGGCCCTGATGACGCTGATGCTGCAGGAGGAACGCCGGAAAGGCCGGGACATGCTGATGCTCGGCGGTCAGAAACAGCGCTATGAGTATTTCGGATTTGAGAAAGGCGGAGTCTGTGTCCGCATGGATGTAACTGCCAGAAATCTGCGGCATACGGCAAAGGATCTGGATATCTCCCGTGTGCGCTTTCAGACCGTGGCTGCAGAGGATACGGATCTGCTCCGCCGTCTGAAAGCCATGGCGGACAGTCAGATTATTCACGGGGTGCGGGAGGAGTCGGATTTTCTCCGCATCATGCACTCCTGGTCAAGCCCTTTCAAGGCTGTCTGGCTGGACGGAGAGCTGGAAGGCTATGTCATGGGCTGCGTCCGGGAAGCTGTGCTCCGGCATGAGGAAGCGCTGCCGCTGGTGCTGAAGGCGCTGCTCGCGGAGGAAGCATGCAGCGAAGCCTCCTTTTCCCTCAGTCCGGCCCATGCGCAGCGTATCGCGGTCCTGTCCCCCATTGCGGAGGAAGTCTCCGTCACCGTCAGCGATATGCTCCAGGTGTTCAACTGGCCGAAGGTCATCGAAGCCTTCCTGGCCCTCCAGGCCCGGATCCGTCCCCTGGAGGACGGGCAGAAAACGTTCCTTCCGAAGGGAAGCCCTGCCTTTACCGTGACAGTGCGCGACGGCGTTCCGAGTGTAAAAAAAGAAGAGGAGCAGCCGGCGGATTTTGCCCTTGTTCCTCTTGCAATGCACAGGCTCTTTTTCGACATTCCGAATCTCATCCGTCCGACGGGTCTTCCGGCTTCCTGGAGTCCGCTTCCCTTCTGGATCTCGGATGCGGATACATTCTGACGGCCGGCGGAACGGCAGATGAACACAAAACCTCCGGGGGATCGGGAAAGAATTTCAAAAAAGCCATTCCCTGTCATAGATCTTATTTTTCAAGCTTTCTCGAACGCCAGTAGTCATCCAGCAGATTCCGCATGCTCTCCTGATGCGTGCTGCCGCTCATGGGCTCCTTTTCGTGCACTCCAAAGAAGGGAATGTCCTTCGTAAACATCTGAAAATGCTCCAGCGCGGCACGGTATCCGTAATGGCTGACCATCCAGATCATCAGTTCATTGAATTCCGACTCGCCCAGTTTCACGCCCCAGGCGTCTACAGTCAGCTCGCGGCCGCCGGCAATCTTTTCCGCTTCATCCATGCGCAGCTCCCGCCGGCCGTGCACCTTCTGGAGCGCGTTGATCCCTTCCGTCATGTCCTGATTCATGTTCATAGCAGCGTGCCTCCTCATTGTTTTGGGCGGAATACTTCCGTTCCCTCAAATATGTACGCACCGTGCTGCAGCGATGTCAGCATGATCGGAAAAAATCGAAACATCGAAAAACTCCTCAGAAAGCCCGGGATCATATCGCATGAAAAACCCCGGGCCGTTTATTCTGAAAAGCGGATGATCTGTTTCCCCGCATCCACGACGGCAGGAACGCCGAAGGGAATAATGCAGCGCGGCATCGCATGCCCGATGTTCAGGTTAAACACGATCGGGAGCTCAGGCCGGTGAATCACCTCGACCAGCAGCTTTTTGTATTCTTCCGCGTAGGCTTCATCCATGGGCTTCCCGGCCAGCACGCCGCTGACGGCATCGAACACGCCGGTTTCCTTCAGATATTCCAGCGCCTGGCGGTATTTTTCAGGCGTCGGCTTTTCTTCGCTGGATTCCAGCAGGAGGATACGCCCCTGCCAGTCCGCCGCATCCGGGAACAGATGATACTTCCGGCACAGAGCCGGCATATCCGGGTACCGTTCGCTGTTGAAGAAGTCATACAGGGAGTCGATGCATCCCCCCAGGATCTTTCCGGAAAACACCGGCGCCCCCTGCAGCAGCTCAAATCCCTCATTCAGCAGGGCCGGCAGCGGCTTTCCGGCTTCCTCGGGCGTAAAGCGTTCCCGTTCCCGGTACCAGAATTCGCTGGGGGTGATTTCCCGGATCGTACCGGTGGTGATCAGCTCCTCAAAATATTGCCGCGTGTAGGGATGCATCTCCGGCCCCAGCTCACAGAGATCCGGCAGGAAGGCCTGGCCGTAGAAGGTTTTCAGCCCGACCTGATGCAGCATCAGATGATTGATTGTCGTGTCGGAAAAACCGAGAAATACCTTGTCCGCAACCGCGTCAGCCAGCTCATGGTGATCAAACAGAAAAGGCAGCAGCCGATAGGTATCATCCCCGCCGATGGCGCAGAGAATCATATCCGTCTCCGGATCCCGGAACGCGGCAAGCAGATCCTCCGCCCGTTTCTCCGGATGCTCCCGGACATATTCCAGTCCCATGCGCGCATGGGGCATGAACTTCACATGCAGGCCGTATTCCTGCAGCCTGCGCAGACCCCTTTCCACCTCAAACTGGATAAACGGTTCTCCGATAATGCCGCTTGAAAGGCTGACAATGGCGATATTCCTGATCATACGTGCCTCCTGATCCGGAAGAAAGCGCCTCATGGATCACTCCACAGGGCTCTTCGGTCTTTTTGCTTCTCTGTTAAAGCCACCAGGCCTCATGAATCACGGAAGGATCGATATCCTTCACGGTTTCGGCGCAGGTGCGGTACATCATGGACTTGAGTTCATCGGTCATGGTGTTCAGCGTCCGTGCGATGCCCTCGGGGCCGTCGCTGGAATAGGGGGGCATCAGGGCTCTGCCCACGCAGACCATATCCGCGCCCATCGCCAGGGCCTTGAAGGCGTCGAAGCCGTCCTCGATGCCTCCGTCGGCGATCACCAGGAAATCATCCCCCACCGCCTTCCGGATCTCCTTCAGCAGGTACACCGGCGGGCAGGCCCAATGCATCAGGTCGTGGTGATGGCTGATGATAACGCCGGCCGCACCGATCTCTTTGGCGATCACCGCGTCCTGCACACTGAGGATATCCTTCAGAAAGAACGGAAGCCGGGTGGAGGCGATGTATTCCTTGATTTCCTCCATTGTGGGAAGCTTCATCGGACAGCCCACGATGGTATCAAAATCGGCCGCTTCCGATTTGATGGCATGCCCGCTGTCCATGCCGACACCCAGCGCACCATGCTCCTCTGCGAAGCGGATGCGGCTGAAGATTTCCTCCCGGTCCGCATAGGGCTTGATGATCTTGATGACGCTGGCGCCGGTAGCCAGACAGCTGCCCAGCGTTTCGTTGTCGCCCATGCCGATGCAGCAGGCGGCGTTTGCCAGACGCATCCCCTCTGCGTATCCGGCCATGCCTTCCTTCAGGTGGCTGAGCGCGGCGCCCATGAGCGGCGTGGAAAAGCTTTTCCCCAGGAAGGTCACCCGGGCGTCCGGAGTCACCGCTCCGAGCACGCGCTGCTCCACCACCAGCCTGTCCATGTATTGCCGGGCGATCTTGTCAGAATTGCCATTCGGATTTTTCATGATATGTTCCTCCGTCCTTTGATTCAGCCGCATCGCTTCTCCCGCTTCCGCCACGCCTGCAGGGAGGAAGAACGGGATGGATGCGGAACTGTGCTGTTATGCTGATTATAGCATAAAACGATGCGGGATGGAATCCGTTTTTTCTATTGCGCGGATCCGCTCCGGATCCCTTGCATTTGCTTCCGGATATCGTTAAAATATGAGCAACCTGAAACTATGACGATGCTGAATCGGGAGGCACGCTGATGGCGGAAATCCGTATTGTGACCACGAGAGCGCCCGGGCTGATCCCCAGTCTTATCCGGGAAATCAGCAGCGCGCCCGGGGCAGTGGTTCTGGTTCCGGAATCCTTTACCCTGGCCTGCGAAACGGAGATCGTCAGTCATACCCGGGTGAAAGGCTTTTTCGATCTGAAGATTTTTTCTCCCTCCTCCCTGATCCGGGAGGTCCGGGAGCTGACCGGCCATGGCAGCCGGAAGCCCGTATCCGGAGACGGGCAGAATATGATTGTCTCCCGGCTGCTTCATCATCATCAGGCGGACCTGAAGTACTATCGGGATTCCGTCGCCCAGCCCGCCCTGGCGCAGCAGATCGCCGGCCAGATTGACGAGTTCACCCGCGCCGGACTGACGCCGGATATCCTGCGCAGCTTCCGGCCCTCCGGCCGGCGCACCGCCGCAAAGCTGAACGATGTGGCCCTGATCTGGGAGGAATATCAGCGGGCTCTTGGAAAGGAATATGCGGACACGGTCGGCCAGTGGGCTTCCGCGGTCGCGGGGATTGCCCGAAGCGGGCTGCTGCGGAATGCAAGGCTGCTGATCTTCGGCTTTGACTATATCACCCTGGATATCCTTTCCCTCGTTCTCACGGCCATTGGGAAAGCCGGCGCTTCGGAAGTGGTCCTCGGGCTGATCAGCGATGACCTCGGCCCGGACCGGGCGATCTTCCGGCAGGCAAACGATTCCGTGCGTTCGCTTGCGGACTGGCTGAGCCGGCACAAGCAGCACTTCTCGGTTCTGCGGGAGGAAGCTCTTCCCCCCCTGGATCCCGGGATCGCCTATGTGGAAAAGAGCATCTATGCCATGGGCGTCTTCCCGGGTGCGAAACAGCTCAAACGGAGTCAGGGATCCGGGCTGCCCCCGAAAACCATTGTCCTCCGGGAGGATCCCTTTGCGGCCCGGCAGCAGGCGCAGGGGCTGCTGGAACAGGCACCGGTTCCGGATATGTCCCGTGTCCGGACCTATTACGCGAAGAATTCCTACCTGGAATGCCAGCATGCCTGCCAGACCCTCATCGAGTGGCACCGGGACGGCATCCCCTGGGAGGAGATGGCCGTGGCGGTCTGCGAGCAGAATACACTTCCCGCGCTCCTGCCGCTGACGCTTTCCGCGGCCGGCATTCCCTTTAATGCCAAGCAGGATCAGCCCATTCTCATGAGTGCCTATGCCCAGTATGTGCTGTCCCTGCTGCGGGTGCTGCGCCTGAATTTTGCCCGGAACGATGTGCTTCGGATGCTGAAGACCGGCTTCACCTCTCTGAGCCCTTCCGAGGTCATGGAGCTGGAAAACTACGCCCGGAAAAATGCGATCCACCGGTCCCGCTGGCTGAAGCCCTTCTATCTGCCGGAAAAGGAAGGTGAGAGGGAAAAGGCGGAAGCCCTGGAAACGCTCCGTCAGCGTCTGATCGATCCGATCGTCGATCTGAAAAAGCAGCTCTCCGGGAAGGACTGCACAGGCCGTCAGGCCGCTGCCCTGCTCTTCCGGTTTATCATGGATGCCGGCGTTTATGACCGGCTCCTGCTGCAGGAGGAGGAATATGCGGCACGGGGCGATGATCTGGGTATTGACCGGAACCGGCAGGTCTGGACGGCCGTCAACGAGCTCCTGGATTCCGTAGCCGCCTTTATCGGGGACGAACCGCTCCCCCTGCATGATCTGTGTACCATGCTGGAAGCCTCCCTGGCTTCCCGGTCAGTGAAATCCCTGCCCCAGCTGTCCCGGGCCGTCATGGTCGCTCCGCCCCAGATGTTCTTTTCCTCCGGCATCCGCTGCATGATTGTCATGGGCATGCAGGAGACGGAAGTCACGTCCGGAACCGGCATTCTTTCGGAGCCGGAGCGGGCGCAGCTGGAAGCCTATATTCAGAATTCCGGTGACGGCAGCCGGCCCTTTGTCCGCATCGGCCAGTCCAGACTGGATCTGGCCGCCCGGCAGAAGCAAGATGTGTATCAGGCCGTCTCTCTGGCCCGGGACCGGCTGATGATTTCCTGTGCCGGCGCCCGGCCCGGCGGCGGGGTGCTGACGCCTTCCGCCGCTTTCCGGCAGCTGGAAAAGGCTGTCCGTTTGCAGAATCCGGAAAACTGCACCGGCGGTCTGATGGACACGGACCTCCGGCCCTTTGCGCCATCCTTCGCGCTGGAAGCGCTGGCTGTCCGCCTGCGCGAAAGCAGGGATGGCCGGAATGAATTCCTGCAGAGCGGCGCTCCGGATGAGCTGCGCTGGAAAAACGCCCTGGCCTCGCTGTATCAGTCGGACATCTGGCGTCTGCGGACAAAAGGTGTCCTGGACGGTCTGCATGTATCCGTCCCCGCGGAGGGGATCACTCCGCAGCAGGCGGAGAGTCTTTATGCAGCCCACGGCTTCACGATCTCCCGTGTGGAAACCTTCGGTTCCTGCCCCCGGAGGCATCTGCTCCGCTATGGTCTGGATCTGTTTCCGGCGGAGACCTTTGCCTTTCAGCGCAATGAACAGGGCACCTTCAACCATGATGTGCTGAAGCTGTTTCTGGATGCGGCCATGAAGCTTCCGGAGTGGCCAGATCTCCCGGATCAGCAGGTCAGCCGTCTGCTGAACGCCGTGCTCCGGGAGCGGGTAAAGCAATGGGAAGGCGGCGTTCTTCGGTCTGACATCGCTCATCGCTATCAGGGTGTCGCCATCATCCGCGGGATTCGTACGTCCATCGCCAGCCTGATGCGCTCCTTTCAGCAGAAGCCGCATTTTCTGCCCATGGCAGCGGAGATTCCCTTCGGCATGCCGGACGGAAGCAGTCCGCTGAATCTGCCTGCCATTCAGATTCAGTTGTCCGATGGCCGGAATGTCGCCTTCTCCGGCCGGATTGACCGCATCGACCGGCTGGAGCTGCCGGACGGAAAGCGTTATTTTTTAATCGTTGATAACAAGATGTCTCCGAAGGAAGTGAAACAGAATGCCATCGTCGCCGGCCTGCAGCTGCAGCTGCCCCTGTATATCCGGGCAGCGCAGAACGGCCTGAGCGGCTTTGCCGCGGCGGGCGGACTGTATCAGCCCATTAAGGATGTGCTGGTCAGCGGGACCGACCCCGGGCAGATCAGAACGCAGATTGACAGGGAGCTGCAGACCTCCGGCATCATTCTGGACGATCAGGCCGTACAGGAGGCCATGAAACCGGTGAAAATCGCCCGCAGGTCGGAATCGAATGATGTCCTCTCCGCAGTGTCCCCCGATGAACTGCAGACCGTTATGGACTGTGCCCTGCATGTGGTTGCGGAGCGGGTGGAACGGATCCGCGCCGGCGAAACGGCACCGGCGCCCCTTCAGGACGGGCTGGAATCCCCGTGCGCCTGGTGCGATCACCCCGACGCCTGTCCCTATGACGCCACGCTGCCCGGCTGCCGGATCCGGGAGCTGGATCACAGGCACCGGATGGAGTTGAAATTCGCTGAAGACGGATATGATACGGTGTTTCCGGTTTCATCCGATTTTCGAGGGAGGCCCAGTCATGCCGAAATTTAACGCTTCTCAGCAGGAGGCCATCTCCGCGCAAAATCAGAATATTCTGGTTTCCGCAGCGGCCGGCTCGGGAAAAACCACCGTCATGGTGGAGAAGATAAAGCAGACGCTGATCGCTCACCCGGACGCATCCATTTCTCAGTTTCTGGTCATCACCTTTACCAATGACGCTGCCCGGAATATGAAGGACAAGCTGCGCAGCCTGCTGATGGAGGCCGCCCAGGAGGGCATCTCCGGCGCCGCTGCGGCGCTGGGAGAAATCGAAACAGCCAGCATCAGCACAATCCATGCCTTCTGCACCCAGCTGCTCAGGGAATATAACGATCAGGCCGGTGCGTCCATGACTCCCCGGGTTCTGAAGGATACGGAAAAAAAGCGGATGCTGGACGAATGCTTCACCGATGCGGTGGAGTCGCTTCTGGGGAAGGACAGCCCGTGCCCGCTGCCGGATAAAAAAGCGGTGTCAGGACTGCTGACCGCCTTCCGGCCGGAGGAACTGGCCCGGATGGTGCAGAGCGTATACGATGTGCTGATGGGCATTCCGGATCCCTTTGATTTTCTGGCACGGGTCGCGGATGCGCTGCCGGTGGATCTTTGGAACCGGGAAATTCTGACCTCCATCGGTCTGGATGTCCTGGGACTGGAGGAATGCCTGCGTCAGGAATCCGCCCTTCTGCAGGAACCTCTCGCGCTCCCGGCGTTTGAGTCTGTGGTCCAGCAGGACGCGGAGATCGTGGAGGATTTTCTGCAGCGCTTTGCCCGGGCGGAAAACCCGGCGGACAAGCGTGCCCTGCTGGCAGCGGCAAAAGCCGCTTTCGCGAAGGCGCCGGCCACCCGCGGTCTGGATGAGGACGCCAAAGCCTGGAAGGATCGGATGAATCGTGTCCGGGATGGAATGAAAGGGGCATCCGGCATTCTGTCCGTGGCCATCAGGCGCCTGGATGCCCTCCTGGACCCGGAAAACGACCGCATCAATGCAATTATCCGCGGGGAGCTCCGCGGTCTGGAGCTCCTCCTGCGGGAAACCGCCGCCCTGTATGAGCAGCAGAAGCTCGAAGCCGGAGCCATCGATTACGCAGATATGGAGCAGATCGCGTACCGGATCATGTCCGATCCGGATAAGCGGAATGAGCTGCTGGCCCGTTACAGGTATATCTATGTGGATGAGTGCCAGGATGTTTCCGGCATTCAGGATGCGATCATCAAGTCGCTGACCGGCCCCGGGCATCAGCTGCTCATGGTCGGAGATATCAAGCAGTCCATCTATGGTTTCCGCCATGCCGAACCGGAGCTGTTCGACCGTGAGCGCCGGACCTTTTCCGATGATGCGGAAGCTGCCTCACGGCGGATCTTCTTCATGGATAACTATCGTTCCTGCCGCAGCGTGGTGGATGCCGTCAATGCCGTATTCGCGGAGGCCATGGAACGTCGGATCACCGATATGGACTATCTGCCGGAGGATCACCTCCGCTGCAATCAGCCCGGGAATTTCGGCCCGGTGGATATCCTCCTGGTGAAAAAAGGCGACGAGGAGGCGGACCGGCTGGAAGCGCAGTGCGAGGCAGCAGGCCGGTATATTCAGTCTCTCCTCTCTGCGGCCCCTCAGGCAAGCGCGCAGGCGCATTATCAGTACCGGGACATGGTCATTCTCGTCCGGAACGCCCGGGGCAGCGCTTCGGTCATCGTCGATCATCTGAAGAAAATGCATATCCCCGCCATGTACGAGGGCGCCCCGGATTTCTTCGGTCTCGCGGAGGTAAAATCGTTTCTCAGCCTCCTGACCGTAATCGATAACCTGCACAACGATGACGCCCTTGTCGGAGCGCTGATCGGCACGCCGTTCCTGTTCACGGACCGGGATCTGGCTGATATCCGCCTGGAAAAGCGGGAACACGTTCCCTTCTGGGAAGCCTTTGAGCTCTGCGCCGGACGCAATGAAAAGCCCATCGATCAGAAATGTGCTTTTGTCTCGGATCAGCTGGCGTCCTGGCGCCGGGTAAGCGAAAGCAT
>JAFRGU010000236.1 GCA_017433675.1 Clostridia bacterium | reverse complement strand
CACCCGGGTCGTGCCCTCCGTTGGTCCGGAGCAGGAGTATTTTCTGGTCGATAAAAAACTCTATGATCAGCGCAGCGATCTGATCTTTGCAGGGCGGACTCTCTTTGGTGCCCGGGCGCCCAAGGGGCAGGAGCTGGGAGATCATTTCTTCGGCACCATCAAGCCCCGCGTTCAGGCCTTTATGACCGAGCTGAATGAGGAGCTCTGGAAGCTGGGCGTCTTGGCGAAGACCGAGCATAACGAAACCGCGCCGGCCCAGCATGAAATGGCACCGATTTATGCGATCGTCAATGTGGCTTGTGATCATAATCAGCTGACCATGGAGATCATGAAGAAGGTCGCCGGCCGCCACGGGCTGATGTGTCTCCTGAATGAGAAGCCGTTTGACGGCGTTAACGGCAGCGGCAAGCACAATAACTGGAGTCTAACCACCAATACGGGCTATAACCTCCTGGAACCCGGAGACAGTCCGCACGAAAGCGCCCAGTTCCTGCTCTTCCTGATGAGCGTCATTAAGGCGGTGGATGAAAATCAGGATATTCTCCGGGCATCAGTGGCCAGCGCCGGCAATGATCTTCGACTTGGCGGATTTGAAGCCCCGCCGGCTGTGATCTCGATTTTTCTGGGCGATGAGCTGACCGAGATCCTCGAAGCCCTGGAAAGCGGCGCGGACTACAGCGGCCGGGAGAAGGCGGATATGACCATTGGGGTCCACATGCTGCCGAAGTTCCCGAAGGATACGACGGACCGGAACCGGACATCTCCCTTTGCCTTTACCGGCAACAAGTTCGAGTTCCGTTCCCTCGGCTCCTCCGCTTCCATTTCCACGGCCAATGTGGTTCTGAATACCATCGTCGCGGAGAGCCTGCGCCAGTTTGCCGATGAGCTGGAGTCGGCAGGGCCGGATCAGGACCGTTTCCGGAACGTCCTTCATGACCTGATTGTCCGGAACATCCGGGAGCACAAGCGGATCATCTTTAACGGCAACAACTACGCCGGAGAGTGGCTGGAGGAAGCGGAGCGCCGTGGCCTGGTCCGCCTGGATACCACGGTCGATGCCCTGCCGTGCATGACGGCGGAGAAGAATGTAAAACTCTTTGCCACCCATCATGTTCTCAGTGAGAATGAGCTGAAGAGCCGCCGGGATATCGGTCTGGACAGCTATGCGAAGATGATTGGCATCGAAGCCCGGACCATGCTGATGATGGCCCGGCGGGAAATTCTGCCCGCTGTGATCCGGTATACCGGGGACATGGCGGAATCCTGGAACCGTGTTGCTGCCTTTGGTCTGGAGCTCCCTTATTCTGCGTCGAAAAGCCTTGTGGAGCGGCTGAATGCCGGCTGTGGCCGGCTGGGAGATGCGATCGCGGCCCTGGCGGAAGCCATGGATCATATTCCGGAGGAAGAAGATCCCCTGTGCCGCGCGCGGTATATGAAGGAGGCAGTGCTCCCCGCCATGCGGGAGCTGCGCGGTGCGGCGGATGATCTTGAAACCATCACCGACCGGAAATACTGGCCCTTCCCCACCTATGATGATCTGCTT
>JAFRGU010000235.1 GCA_017433675.1 Clostridia bacterium | reverse complement strand
GACTTCCACGGATCGGGCTGAAGGCAGCAGCACGGAAGAGGATGCTGAAAGGTTCTCGATTTCCAGATGAAAGAGCTGCGGCAGGAGGGAAAGGTTCTCCCGGGCCGTGAGCCGCATCCGGCAGGACTGGGCCACTTCCCTGCCATCCGCAAAGACATGAAGATCACGAATCAAATTCTTCATATAGTCAATCACCATAACGATATTTTGACCTTCATCCGATACTATCCAAAGATGATGTATTGTCATGGCTCACCTCACTGCGACACAAAGATGCAGGCAACAGATCCTTTCAGAAGTTGCTGATTGACGTCTTCCTGCTTCGTGCTTACGTATACGAAGATCATTTGAAACTGATATTCAGAGGTATGAAGAATGAACCCGGGGAGATTCTCATCCCCTTTGATATCTACAAAGAAGAAACGGGGAAAAATAACACGGCCTATAGTTCGACTAAGATCAGCACTGCTCCACCAACCTCGCTTAAACAAACCCCTGTTTATTTCGTTAAGGGTGTGTTTATAGCAGATTTTCCCTTCGTCACAGAAGGCGAAAAAAAGGACCAGTTTCTTACTGACTGGCCCTTTTTTTGTTCCGTTGGTGCCCATTCTATGAATAAATTATCTATTCATCCTCACCACTGGCTATTGCTTGGCATTTTCAAAAGCCACCTCAATCTTCTCCGGAAGAGAAACGGTCGTCGCTATGTCTTCATTCGCCGCACAGCCTGCCGCACGCCCGAAGCAGCCGTACATCTCATTTTGAAACGACCGTTGTAAGAAGCCACGCCTATCCGGTTGGTATTCTTTGATTCAGAATTGTGTTTCACCCGGAAGAACCAAAGAGAGGCAATCCATCATTCATCCATAAAATCAAGCGTTGGCTTTTCTTCTTCACGAGGAGGCTGTTCGTCAAAACGATGATTCTTAAAGTAATACTCATCATCGTGTTCATTGATTTCACGATAGACTTTACAGGGGGATCCAAAGGCAATCACATTGGCGGGAATATCCTTGGTTACGATGCTGCCTGCACCTATCACGCTGTTATCCCCGATGGTCACATCTGGCAGGATAACCACATTGGCGCCGATCCAGCAGTTGTTCCCGATTTTAATCGGGAAAGAATACATGCCGTCTCCGCGATGCTTCGGAGATATCGCATGACCAGTTGTACAGAGTGTAACATTCGGGCCAAAAAGGCATCGGTCTCCGATTTCGATCTTCCAGTCATCGATCATTGTAATGCCCTGATTGAAGTAACAGCCCTCCCCAATGCTGATATGCTTGCCGATTGTGAATTTCATCGGCGGCACGATCCATACATTTTTGCCACAGCTGCCAAACATTTCCGCGTTCATTTCCATGCGCTCACGGTTCGCTTCTGGCGGAAGTGCATTAAATCTCGCTACAAGCTCCCGGGCCCTGGCCTGCATTGCCATGTTCTCCGCGTCATCCAGCCATATAAAACCGGCCTTCATTCTTTCCTGTTCTGTCATTGGACCAATGCCTCCTTTTTTTGCTTTGGGTTACCGATTCATCTGCAGCATCTTTTTTGCCGGCAGTTCACCGGCAGATTTTCATGATCCTGTGAAGATTTTTCATCCTCACAAACTGCGTTTTACGTGAAAATGTGGAACAAGTATATCATAAGATGCATTTGCTTCGCAATCAAAAACTGAGAGCAATGTTTTTTCGATGATGCTTTTAATTTTGACTGAACAGGGCTGATAAACCGGAAAACTGAAAGGTACACTGGTCATTCATGAAAATCATTTGATTGAGCCATATGATTCTGGTACAATATCTCTATCCGGTATGGCAGGAAGTTGAATGATATCATAATGAAATGAATAAAGGAAGGATGCCTATGTCTGTTCTGGCGGCATACATGGTTCCCCATCCCCCGATGATCGTGCCTGAGGTAGGCCGGGGAAGCGAAAAGCAGATAGAAGCGACCAGGGCTGCTTATGTCCGGGTTGCGGAAGACATTGCGGGGCTGAAGCCGGAAACCATTATCATTTCCAGCCCACATGCCACAATGTATTCGGACTATTTTCATATTTCTCCGGGACATGAGGCTGAAGGATCCTTTGCGCAGTTTCATGCATCGCAGGTTCGTTTCAGCGAAGTATATGACGAGTCTTTGGTGCAGTCCGTTGCTCGTCTGGCAAAAGAAAATGGCATTCGTGCCGGGACAATGGGACTCCGCGACAAGGCTCTTGATCACGGTATCATGGTGCCGCTGTACTTCATCCGGCAGCTGTATGCAGATTTCATGCTGGTCAGGGTGGGGCTGTCCGGTCTTCCGCTGGAGGAACATTACCGGCTTGGACAGATCATCCGGAGGGCGGTGGAGGAAACCGGCCGAAAGGCGGTCTATGTCGCCAGCGGGGATCTCTCTCATAAACTGCAGAGTTATGGCCCTTATGGCTTTGCCGAAGAAGGCCCGGTGTATGATCAGCGAATCATGGATGTCTGCGGCCGGGCTGCTTTCGGTGAATTATTTGATTTTGATGAAGCCTTCTGCGAGCGTGCCGCGGAGTGTGGGCATCGGTCTTTTGTGATGATGGCTGGTGCGCTGGATGGTCTGGCCGTGGAAGCAAAGCAATTATCTCACGAAGATGTGACCGGCGTTGGCTACGGCATCTGTATCTTCCATCCGAAAGGATCGGATGAAAACCGTCGGTTCCTTGATATCCGTCTAAAGGAAGAGGAAATTCGGCTGACAGAGAAAATGAATCGCAGTGACGCCTGGGTCAGACTGGCCCGCCGGTCGGTGGAAAACTATGTGCTGCATCATCAGGTGATGAAAATCCCGGATGGGCTGCCGGACGAAATGCTGTACCGTCGGGCAGGTGCTTTTGTATCCATTCATAAGCATGGACGTCTGCGGGGCTGCATCGGTACCATTGCTCCAACCCGGAAGAACCTGGCGGAGGAGATCATCCGCAATGCTGTCAGCGCCGCGGTGAATGATCCGCGGTTCGATCCCATCCAGCCGGAGGAACTCAAATGGCTGGAAATCAGTGTGGATGTACTGGGTGATCCGGAGGATATTCAGTCGGAAGATGACCTGGATGTAAAACGGTACGGTGTAATCGTGACCCGGGGGCATCGCCGGGGGCTGCTTCTTCCTGATCTGGACGGTGTGGATACCGTCCGGCAGCAGATAGAAATCGCCCGCCGGAAGGCAGGCATCGGGCCCCGGGAAGAAGTATCTCTGCAGCGTTTTGAAGTAATCCGGCATACCTGACGGAGGAAAAAGCAGTATGGCAAAGTGTGATGTATGCTTCCGGCATTGTGAAATTCAGGAAGGCTGCAGAGGTTTCTGTGGGGCACGCATATGCGAAAGCGGCACGGTCCGCCCGGCAAATTACGGCAGAATTGCCGGCCTTGCGCTGGACCCCATTGAAAAAAAGCCCTTGCGGCGGTTTCATCCCGGCAGCATGATCCTGTCCGCGGGCAGCTACGGCTGCAATCTGCGTTGTCCCTTTTGCCAGAATTATGACATTTCCTGGTCGGCGAGGGCCTTCGCCGATGCCGGCCGGGCTGATACAGCAACCCCGGAGGATCTGGTAAACACGGCAGTCCGGCTGAAAAGCAGGGGCAATATCGGCCTCGCGTTCACCTATAACGAGCCGCTGATCGGCTGGGAATTCGTGCGGGACACAGGACGCTTGATCCATGCATCGGGCCTCAAAAATGTGCTGGTTACCAACGGGATGGCGGAGCTGCCCGTGCTCGAAGCGCTGGCCCCCTTCATCGATGCCATGAATATCGACCTGAAGGGATTCACAGAGAGATACTATGCACAGGTGCTGGACGGCAGTCTGGACATGGTAAAAGCATTTATCAGCCGGGCCGTACAGCTCTGCCATGTGGAGCTGACCACCCTGATCGTACCTGGAGAAAACGATTCCGAGGAAGAGATGCGTGCCTTGGCGTCCTGGGTTTCCACCCTGACAGACGCAGATGGAACCGTCATCGGCCCCGGAATACCGCTGCATATATCCCGGTTCTTTCCTCGTTTCCATATGACCGACCGTCCGGCAACAGATGTAAATTCCATTTATCATCTTGCGGAGACAGCGCGGGAACGGCTCCGGTATGTCTATACGGGAAACTGCTGATGCTCTTTTTCCGGGTTTCGCTCTGTTGACTTAACTCGGACGGTAACATATATTATCATAAATCCGGATGTTTGAGGCCGGTATTCAGAATAGGTTCTTTCAGGAGGTATTTCATGGAAAAATGGATTCGTTCGCGCTTTCTGCCCGGCCTGCCTCTGGGACGGGATGGGCGTCGTGTGACCGCCGGGAAAGAACATATTGCGCTCTCCCGCAGGGCGGCCCGTGAGGGAATGGTGCTGCTGAAGAATGCGGAAAATGTACTCCCGTTCCAGGCGGGAAGCAGGATCGCACTTTTCGGAAAAGCGACCATTGACTACGTAAAAGGAGGAGGCGGCAGCGGGGATGTGACTGTTCCCTATGTCCGGAATCTGGCTGAAGGCCTTTCGGAACTGATCGGCTCTGATTCACTCTTTCAGGAAACTGTAAAGTATTATCAGGATTATGTTTCCGCCAGATACGCAGAAGGCTGGGTGCCGGGGATGGTTGCTGAACCGCCTGTGCCGGCCGATCTGCTTCAGCATGCACGTGCCTTCACGGATACGGCAGTCATTTCGATCAGCCGCTTCTCCGGGGAAAGCTGGGACCGGAAATCGGCCCGGGCAAAAATCACAAGGAAGGAGCCCGTCACTTCGGATACGGTCAGCATGAGTGATGTGCTTTTCGAGCGTGGCGACTTCTATCTTTCTGATGCGGAGCGCCGGATGGTGGAAACCGTGAGTACTGCTTTTGAAAAGACAGTTGTCGTACTCAATACCGGCGGGATGATGGAAACGGCTTTCTTCCGGGATAATCCGCGGATTCAGGGAGTTCTCCTGGCTTTTCAGGGGGGCATGGAAGGCGCCTGTGCAGAAGCCGAGCTGCTCATGGGGCTGGCTTCCCCGTCCGGAAAGCTGACCGATACCCTGGCCCGAGATCTGGAAGATTATCCGGGATGTGAGCACTTTTATGACAGTGATGATTATGTGGAATACACGGAAGACATTTTTGTCGGTTATCGCTACTTTGAAACGATTCCGGGAGCCCGTGAAAAGGTGGTTTATCCTTTCGGCTTCGGTCTCAGTTACACGTGCTTTTCCCTGACGCAGGAAACAGCCCGTATTTGCGAAAATGAAGTGGAAATTCGCGTGCTGGTCACCAATGAAGGGACCGTTTCAGGCCGGGAAGTCGTTCAGGTTTATTACAGTGCGCCGCAGGGGCGGCTTACCAGGCCCGTGAGAGAACTGGCCGGATACCGGAAAACCAGGCTCCTGGCGCCAGGGGAAACGGAATGGGTAATCATTCGTTTCCCGCTGTCCCAGATGGCTGCATACGACGATCTTGGGAAGATCGCCTGCTCCGCCTGGATTCTGGAGGCGGGGGAATATCGTTTCTATGTCGGCACCAGTGTTCAGGATGTAAAACAAACGGCAGATTCCTGGACTCTGGCGGAAAACCGGATCGTGAAGCAGCTTTCCCGGCGAATGGCGCCAACCTGTCTGGAAAAAAGGCTGCTCGCCGACGGGACGTATGAAGAGTTGCCCACGTCCCCCTGCAATGATTTCAACGCCTCGGTTCTGCCGCCTCTGGGAGAGGATATGATGCATACGTCTCCGGAGGTTCGTGCTGTGCCCGGGTTGAAGAATTACGGCCGCGGAGATGGAATCCGGCTGGCGGATGTCGCAGATGGAAAAATCTCCCTGGATGATTTCATCGCGGCTTTGCCGGTGGAGGATCTGGCCTGGCTGCTGGGCGGGCAGCCCAATACCGGTCTGGCAAATACCTATGGCTATGGGAATAACCCGGTCTACGGCATTCCCAATGTGATGACGGCGGATGGCCCTGCGGGGATTCGTTTTCGGCCGGGTCTGGGGGTCACTACGACCGCCTTCCCCTGCGCCACGCTGCTGGGAAGCACCTGGGATCCGCAGATCGTCCGTGAAGTCGGCGCTGCGGCAGCACTGGAGGCCAGGGAGAATAATATCATGGTCTGGCTGGCCCCGGGTGTAAACATCCATCGGAATCCCCTCTGCGGCCGGAATTTTGAATATTTCTCCGAGGATCCTCTCCTGGCCGGTAAACAGGCCGCGTCCATGATTCGTGGCATCCAGTCGCAGCGGATTGCAGCCACGGCGAAGCATTTTGCGCTGAACAATAAGGAGACAAATCGCCGCAACTGTGATTCACGCGCTTCCGAAAGGGCAATCCGGGAAATATACCTGAAACAGTTTGAAATTCTGGTCCGGGAATCACATCCCTGGTCCATCATGACCAGTTATAACATTATCAATGGTCATCGGGCCAGTGAAAACAAAGACCTGCTCACCGGCATTCTCCGGGAGGAATGGGGATACGACGGGATGGTAACCACGGATTGGTGGACCTTTGGCGAACACTATAAAGAAGTCGCTGCCGGCAATGATGTGAAGATGGCTGCCGGTTATCCGGCCCGGTTGCTGGAAGCGTTGGAAAAAGGTGCGTTGACACGCCAAGAAATGGAAAAAGCCGCGAAAAACATTCTGCGGCTGATCCTGCGGCTCGAATGACGGAATCGCACTTCCGCATCCGTATTGCTTGAAAACCCTGCCCGTTTTTTTCGGACAGGGTTTTTCATGGATTGGCACCGTCATGATACGCATATCCCGTCGATTTTCTCCGTCAGCCGGCAGATTTCTTCGATCAGGGAACCGATGTAGTCGATTGTGTTGTTCAGCGGTGCGTCTGTGGTGATATCAAAGCCCGCAATCCGGGCCAGTCCGACGGGATCCTTCGATCCGCCCGCCGCGAGGAATTTCTTCCAGTCCCGGACAGCACATTCTCCCTCTTTTTCAATGCGCAGCATGGCCTGCGTCGCTACCGTCAGACCGGCGCTGTAGGTGTAGGAATACAGTCCCATATAGTAATGCGGCTGGCGCATCCAGGTCAGTTCCGCCCCGTCCGGAATCTCCACATCGTCTCCCCAGAACAGCTCCAGGTTTCTGCGGAACAGGTCGCTCAGCACGTCTGCATTCACACTTCCGCCTTCATCAATGATTCGGTATACCTCCCGCTGATACCATGCCTCGCGCAAATGTGTCACAAAGTTATGATAATAGGTGTTGCTTACCAGGTTGGACAGAACCCAGCGGCGGAAACGCGGATCCTCTTTTGTCTGCGTCAGATGATGCGCGAGAAGCAGTTCGTTCATCGTGGATGGGGCTTCTACAAGGTACATGGACGGATCGGTATCATAATAGGATTGTGCCTGATCGCTGTACATGCTCTGACCTGCATGCCCCAGCTCATGGGCCAGGGTGAACACGTCCGCCATGCGTTCGTTCCAGTTGAGCAGGATGAACGAATTCTGCCGGTACAGGCTGGAGCAGAAGCCGCCTGTGCTTTTTCCGGTATTCCGGGCAAAGTCGATCCAGCGTTCCCGGAACGCGCGGTCCACCATATCCCCGTAATCTTCTCCCAGGATGGAGAGCGCTTCTCGGATAATCCGCCGGGACTCTTCAATCGTAACCTTTGGGTCGTATTCCGGATCCAGCGGCACCTTCAGATCAGCAAATGTCATCCGGTCCAGTCCGTATTTCCGGCCGATCAGCCGCGCGTAGCGTCGCATGTGCGGAGCCAGGCGTTCCGTAATCAGGTCAATCTGGCGATCATACATCTCCCGTGTAACCTTCTGTTCGAAAAGCAGGCTGTCAAACACATTGCGGAATCCGCGCAGCTCTGACATCGTCTTTTCCTGGGTAACGCGGGCGTTGTAAGCCGCAGCGGTCGTGTTTTTGTATTTTTGTAAAGTATCGGAGAACGCATGGAACGCGGCCCGGCGGACTTCCGTATTCGCTTCCAGGGCGTAATTGTCTTCATAAAGGGAATATCCGAGCGGATATTCTCTGCCGCCTGCGGTAAAGGGCTCAAAGGAGATATCCGCAAGTTTCATCGTGTTGTATACCTCATAGGGCACATCCATTGTCCGGCCGAGCGCAGCCAATACTCTCTCCGTTTCCGGGGACAGCATATACGGTTTTTTCGCAATCAGATGCTTCAGATAGACCTGGCAGCCCCGGGCCTGCTTCACCGCCTCCGTCAGCACTTCCTCCGGAGCCAGCAGGATTTCGCTGTTCACAAAGGCAAGATCCCTTTCCATATGGGTAATCTCTTCACTGACTTTTTCATAGCGCTCCCGCAGTGCGTTATCGGTATAATCTGTCTCCATCGCAAGGCCGCTGTAATCCCAGATCCGCGATATCGCCTGGCGGATTTTTTCCATCGTGTCCAGGCAGCTGACGATGTTTGCGGCGCTGGTCAGCTGGCCGGAATAGCTTTCGATAAATTTCCGGATCGCAGCCTTGGTCTTTTCAAGGTCCTCCCACATGAGCTTCTCTTCAGTATAAATCAGGGACAGATCCCACTTCTGTTCCGCCGGCACGTCCTTACGGGAACACAGTTTCATGATGATTCCTCCTTCCTTTCGGTTCAGAATATACCCGATGTATTCAATAAAATCAACAATTTTGTCCTTCCGGCATGTTTCTGCGGGATAAAAACAGCCAAAATACATTCCGGGGGATTGACAACGCGTGAATCCTGTGTTACGCTTCAGCGCAATAAAGCAAACCTTTGAAGCGAAGATCAAACCGGAAGGGGCGCCTACAGAGAGCAGGGGCAGCTGAGAACCCGCGGAAGGCTCACCGGCAAATGGTTCGCTGAGGGAAAGGGGAACGGAAACGGATGCAGGTCTCCGCTTCCAAGTATCCGGACCGTGTGCTCGCGTTAAGGGCAGAGGATGTGTTGGCATCCTCGTGAGAGTGGAACCGGTGACGGTTCAACGAAGGTGGTACCATGGGTTTGTGAATGCAGGCTCGTCCTTTGGAGGACGGGCCTTTGTCATTCTCCGCCTTCTCTCTTTCCCTCGTACCGGGGCGGCGCCCGGCACGCCAACAGACGTTATTGCTCCAAGGACAGAAAGAAAGGAAGGTATCCCCATGGCTGAAAAGAGAGTTGTTGCTTCCCAGGAAAAGAACGGTTTTTCCATCCAGGATCTGATTCTGGTAGCCGTGCTGCTGGCCGCCGGTGCCGTGCTCAAGATGTTTGTAGGCAGCGTAGTCAATTTCTTCGGAATGAAGCCAAACTTCATCATCGCTGCCTATTGTCTGGCCATTCTTCTCGTGCAGCCCGGCCTGTTGCAATGTGCTGTAATCGGCCTTCTGGCCGGTGCCATCTGCCAGTTCCTGCCCGGTACCCCGTGGCTGAATTTCATTTCTGAGCTGCTGGGTGCGGTCGCCATGTATTTCATGATCCGGGTTCCCTTCCGGATCGGAAAGCTGGATTTGAAGCCCCTGCTCTCCACCTTTGTTTCCACAGTGATTTCCGGCGGCAGCTTTGTGATATGCCTCTTCGTGTTCATGCACATGGAAACCAGCGGACTGGTAGCCTATATCCCGATCGTCCTGGGTACCGCTGCCATCGGCAGTGTGCTGGTGCAGGCGCTTTATCTGCCGCTGAAAAAGGTATTGAAAAAATAAAGAAAATGATCCTCCCGGAAAGGAGTTCCTCCAATGATCGACATACAGGACCTGACATTCACCTATAAAGATGAGCCCGCACCCGCGCTCAGCGGGATCTCCCTGACAGTGACGGACGGGGCGTTTCTGGGCATAATCGGCCCGGCCGGTGCCGGAAAAACCACGCTGATCAGGGCCGTCAGCGGCGTCATTCCCCATCATTATACGGGGGATTACTATGGAAGTGTCCGCGTCAATGGTCTGGATACGGTGGATACGCCCCTTACCGACCTGAGCAGGCTGGTAGGGATGGTGTTTCAGGATGTGGACAGCCAGATTATTTCTTCCGTAGTTGAGGATGAACTGCTTTACGGGCTGGAGAATTTCGGTGTTCCGCGGGAGGAGATTCCCTCCCGGCTGGAATTTGCCCTCGACAGGGTTGGGATTGCGGATTTGCGGGATCGCACAATCGCCTCCCTGTCCGGCGGTCAGCGCCAGAAGGTGGCCATCGCCTCAGTGATTGCGCTGCGGCCCCGGGTGCTTGTCCTGGATGAGCCCACTGGCGAACTGGATCCCCGGAGCAGCCGGCAGATCTTTTCCCTGCTGAAAGCGCTCAATAGAGAATATGGCATCACGGTGGTGGTCGTGGAACAGAAGATCATGCTGCTTTGTGAATTCGCGGATATGCTGGCTGTACTGGATCAGGGCAAAATTGTCCGCCAGGGGAAAACCCGGGAAGTCTTGGCCCGCTCGGATGAACTGGAGGCGCTGGGTGTCAACTGTCCCCGGGTTACGCTGCTGACCCGGCTGCTTTCCGAAAGGCTGGGGAAATCTCTTCCGGTGAGTGTCAGTCTGGATGAGGCGGAGAAACTCGTAAGGGGGCTGATGCAATGATACGGCTGGATCACGTAAGCTTCAATTATCCCGCTCAGGGCGCAACGGTTCGGGATCTGTCCTTCCACATCGAAAAAGGCGAATTTGTCGCTGTGCTGGGGGCAAACGGAGCTGGCAAGACCACCACGATGAAGCTGATTGACGGACTGATAAAGCCCACAGAAGGCAAAGTGGTAATCGGCGGAAAGGATACTGCGGCAGCAAGAGTCAGTGAACGCGCCCGTCAGGTAGGATTTCTCTTTCAGAACCCGGACCGGCAGATCTGCAAAAACACGGTGCGGGATGAGATTCTCTTTGGGCTTTGTTCCGTCAGGAAGGAAGATGGTGAAGACACGCTTCGGAAGAGAGCGGACGAAGTGCTTTCTGATTTCGGTTTTTCCGGGGATGAGGAGCCCTTTTCCCTGAGCCGCGGGCAGCGCCAGCGGGTAGCCCTGGCGTCCATCCTGGCGGTCGAACCGGACGTTCTGCTTCTCGACGAGCCGACCACCGGTCTGGATTACCGGGAATGCTGCCATATCATGGATCGCGTAGCCCGAATGAACCGCGAAAAAGGGGTAACTGTCGTCATGGTTTGTCATGATATGGAAGTGGTACTGGATTATGCCCGGCGTGCCCTGGTAATGGCGAATGGTCAGCTGCTCGCTGACGGCCCGGTTCGGACTGTTTTCCGGGATGCGGAGCTGGCAGAAAAAGCCTCCATCCTTCCGCCCCAGATGATCGGTCTTTCCCTTCGTCTTGGCGCTGGCTTTGAAGCTGCGGATACGGCGGAAGCCCTGACAGAAATCATTGTTTCGAAAGGGGGAATCCCGGTATGAGAGATCTTTTTCAGTATGTCCCGGGAACTTCCCTGCTCCATCGCCTGAATCCGGTCACCAAACTGCTCCTCACTGTAGTGATCTGCGTCGCTGCGTTTATCACTGACAGACTGATATTCCTGCTGGGTCTTCTGGCGCTGGATCTGCTGATCGGCTTCATAGCCGGGGTGCCGAAGAAGACGGTGAACATTCTCAAAGGACTCCTCCGGATTGCGCTTTTCCTTTTTATTCTGCAGGCGCTGCTCACACGGAAAGGCACTCCCGTTTTCTGGATTGTAACCGACACCGGGCTGCTGACAGCCGGGAAAGTGGTGCTGCGGCTGATGGTGGTTTGCATGCCGCTGGCGCTCGTGCTGGCGGTGACAAAGATCAATGACCTGGCCAACGCACTGGTGCAGGTGCTGCATGTCCCCTATCCATATGCATTTACGATTACCACAGCCATTCGTTTCATTCCCCAGTTTCTTTCGGAAATGGATGACATCATGGAAGCGCAGACTGCCCGGGGAGTGGAATTTGACGCCGCAAAGGGATTCCGGAAGCTCGGTATGATTCTGCCCCTCTGTGCGCCGCTGCTGATCTCCTCTGTTCGCCGTTCTGAACAGACTGCCGTGGCCGCGGAGGTTCGTGGGTTTCATCTGCGCACCGCCGTTTCCGGTTATAAACAGTATCCCTTTCAGTGGATCGACCTGGGAGCAGTGCTCTTTTGCTGCGCGCTGATTGCCGCCGCGATTCTGCTGTAAAACCGGGATAAAAAAGGCCGCCTGTCCCGAAACGGACGGGTGGCTTTTTTTGTCTGGCGGCTTTTGTGATCTCCTGCTTTTCTCCGATCCTGTTGCGCTTCTTTTGCTTCATCCCTTTGAAAGTCGCTCCAGCGTTTCCCTCCGGACGCCCGGTGTCAGCCGGAATCTTGTCGGATCAAAGCCCATTTCGCGCTCCGTCATCCGGAAAATCCCGAATTTGATCGGAATTCCCATCTCCCGGTACTTCCGCTCATGCTCGGAAATGTAGTTCGGTTCGAATCCGCTTCCGGCCAGATCCCATGTGATATATTCCGTGTCGAAGCCGCACAGGGCAAAGTACGCCCGGGAATCATCAAACAGCCGGTCGTCGTCTGTTTTGAACCAGATTTCACCGCCGGGCTGCAGCATCTCCCGGTATTGTTTCAGCTGGCGCGGATGGGTCAGCCGCCGTTTTTCATGCTTGGGGTGTTCCGTCCACGGGTTGCAGAAGGAGATGATAATCCGCTCCGGCCCGTCCTCCCGGCTGAAATAGTGGTCAATCAGGCAGATATCTGCAAACAGAATCCAGGCATTGTCCGGATCGCCCCCGCAGGCCCGGACCATGTTGCGACGGGCATCTCCCAGCACATCGGGACTGATGTCCACTGCCACATAGTTGATTTGCGGGTTGGCTGCCACCATCTGTGCGGTGCTGACGCCCTTCCCGCAGCCCATCTCCAGGTGAAGCGGCTGTTCCGGCCGCGGGAATGCTTCCCGCCAGCGGCCTCTTCGCTGCTCACCTTCAGATTCATAAAACGGACAGGCATGCAGCTCCGGCCTGGCCCATTTTTTGGTTCGCATATGCATACTGTTTTTCCTCGCACTTTTTCCGGTGTTCTTTGCTGCCGCATTTCCCCGGTTCCCCGGGCAGCCTTCCTGTCTGTTTCGTTTTCAGATTGTAGCATAACCCCCATTGTAAAACAATCACAGATTTCAGTTTTTCCACGGTATTGAAAAACGATGGCATAATCCTGTTTTTTCCTTCTTTGGGCAGAAAAAGCAACAGCCAAAATTTCACAAGAAGACGATTCTGTGATATACTGACTGGTACCCTTTTCCGGGAGGTGTTTTTGTCGTGCCTCTTTCCCTCATTCTGGCCTCTGCTTCTCCCCGCCGTCAGGAGCTTCTTTCCCAGGCGCGTCTTCCCTTTGTAGTGGATGCTCCTGATGTGGATGAAACCTGTGATTTGCCGATTGAGGAAGCGGTAGCGGAATTAAGTCGGCGCAAGGCCGAAGCCGCGCTTCAGGTGCATCCGGGGCGCTACATTCTCGCGGCGGACACGCTGGTGGCCGTGGATGGCCGAAAGCTTGGCAAGCCCGCCTCTGAGGCGGAGGCCTGTGCCATGCTGCGTCTCCTGTCCGGCCGGGGGCATACGGTTTGCACCGGGGTTACGGTCGTGAATCCTGCCGGTGCTTTTCTGACGGATACGGATGTTTCCCATGTGTTCTTTGATCCCCTTTCCGAG